>DASUTR010000967.1:0-2634 GCA_036374535.1 Polyangiaceae bacterium | reverse complement strand
TCGTTCGCCTTTTTCGCGGTCATGAACGGCATGTTGCTGCTCGGCGGGGGCCTCGCCGTGCTGCCGATGCTCGCGAACCAGGCAAACCTCTTTCATTTCCTCGCGTCGTCGGTCATGGCGGTGCTGTGGGCGGTCGCGAGCGCTCGACCGTGGCCGCTCCGCATGCTCGGAACGCTCGACGCCGTGAGCCTGTTCCTGGGCGGGACTGCCCTCGCGCTCATGGCCGCGCAACCCGACGAGAAGCAGCTCATGGCGGGCCTGTTCGCGCTGTCCGTCACGATGACGGCCCGCGCCGTGCTCATTCCCTCGACGCCGAGGCGCACTTTCTGGCTTTCCTGGATCGCCGCGACGCCGCTCATCGTCGTGTCCGTCGTGTTTCACCACCCCGCGGCGGCTCCCGGGTTTTCGCCCCTGTTCCTCAAGCTGCTCGTCACGCTGAACGCCCTGCTCTGGCTCTTCATCGCGACGGCGCTCTCGACGGTCACGTCGCGGACCATCTACGGCTTGCGGCAGCAGGTGAAGGAAGCCGCCGAGATCGGCCAGTACGTGCTCGAGGAGCGCATCGGCAGCGGAGGGATGGGAGAGGTTTGGAGGGCACGGCACCGAATGCTCATCCGACCCGCGGCCGTGAAGCTCGTTTCGGCGCGGGAGCTCGGCTCGACGCCGAGCCGTGACCCCGAGCTCAGGCTTCGCCGCTTCGAGCGCGAGGCGCGCGCCACGGCGGGCTTGAAGTCGCCGCACACCGTGCAGCTCTACGATTTCGGCGTCACCGACGACGGCACGCTCTACTACGTGATGGAGCTCCTCGAGGGCATGAATCTCGACGAGCTCGTCGAGCGTTTCGGCGCCGTCCCGCCGGAACGCGCGATCCACCTCCTGCTCCAGGTGTGCGCTTCGCTCAACGACGCACACGCGAACGGCCTCGTCCACCGCGACATCAAGCCCGCGAACATCGTCGTGAGCCGCATCGGCACGGCGTGGGATTTCGTGAAGGTCCTCGACTTCGGCCTCGTCAAGCTCGAGGGCGCACGGCAGAGCGAGGCGAGCGTCCGCCTCACCGACGAACAGAACGTGAGCGGCACTCCGGGCTTCATCGCGCCCGAGGTCGTGCTCGGCACGCCCTCGGATCATCGCGTGGACATCTATTCGCTCGGCTGCGTCGCGTACTGGCTCGTGACGGGCAAGCTCGTCTTCGAAGGGCCCGGCGCGGTCAAAGTCATGTCGGATCACATCCACACGCCGCCCGAAGCTCCGTCGAAGCGCAGCGCGCTGCAGATCCCACCCGAGCTCGACCGCTTGATCCTCGAGTGCCTCGAGAAAGATCCGAACAAGCGCCCGCCGACGGCTGCCGCGCTGCAAGCGCGCCTCCAAGCCATCTCCGTGGCGACGCCGTGGACGCACGAGCGCGCCGAAGCGTGGTGGGGCGCGCATGTCCCCGAGCGCGCGTCGGTGCGACCGGTCGCCGACATCGTGCTCTCACAGGAAGCGCACCCGGTGCGCGTGATCCAACCCGCGCGCTGAATTCGGGCCCGCTCGGAGCCGCCGGGCGCCCGAACGCCGCGTGGTATAAGCCCCGGCACGCCGGCATGGGACTTCTCCACGCTCGAAAGACCCCGACGGACGGGGAGCTCCAAGGAGAAATGGCCGGCGAGTACCGCATCGTCCGCGCGCTCGGCACGGGCGGGTTCGGCACGGTTTTCGAGGCCGAGCATCCGCTCCTGAAGCGAAAAGCGGCCGTCAAGGTGCTGCACGCGAATCGCTCGGTCGATTCCGCCGCCGTGCTCCGCTTCGTCGCCGAAGCGCAGTCGGCGAACCAGATCAAGAACCGTCACATCGTCGGCATCTTTTCGTTCGGAACGTTGAAGGGCGGCCGCCACTTCTACGTGATGGACCTCCTCGACGGCGTACCGCTCGATCGCTACCTAGAGGAGCAGCGCCGGCTCGCGCCGGAGATCGCGCTCCCCATTCTCGGCGCCATCGCCGAAGCGCTCGACGCGCTGCACGCGGCCGGCATCATCCATCGCGACGTGAAGCCCGCGAACATATTCCTCGCGTGGGAATCGAACGGCGAGGTCATCCCGAAGCTCCTCGACTTCGGGCTCGTAAAACTCCTCGCCGACTCGCCCGTACAGACCGCGAGCGGGGTTCCCATGGGAACCCCGTTTTACATGTCGCCCGAACAGTGCCGCGGCGAGAAAATCGACGCGCGCTCGGACGTCTACGCCTTCGGCGTGATCTGCCACGAACTCTTGACGGGAGCTCCGCCGTTCGCCGGAGACTCGCCGAGCTCGGTGCTCGTCGCGCACATCGTTCAGGCGCCGCCGCGCATGTCGGAGCGGGAACCCGCGCTCCCGCCCGAGCTCGATGCGCCGGTGCTCGCGATGCTCGAGAAAGCCGCGACCGGGCGCCCGAGCTCCGTCGGCGAAGCGTATCGCGCGCTCGAGGAAGCCGCGAAGCGCGCCGGAGTGGAGCTCTCGGCGGGCCCCCTGCGCTTGCCGCGCCCGAGCCTTACGTCCGACGAAGGCGCAGAGTCGCGCGAGGGACACAGCACGGCGCGCCCCACGGAAGCCGGGCGCGCGCTCGCCGAGCTCGAAGAGCGTTTGCGCGTTCCGTCCCAGAAAGACGGCTCTTCGC
>DASUTR010000966.1:0-2105 GCA_036374535.1 Polyangiaceae bacterium | reverse complement strand
GTCCCGAGCGCTGTTTTCTTGGTCTGCATGGTGTTCGCCGAAGCGGCCGCACAAACGGTCGGACTCCGCGGCGTGGCGGTGCTGGTCGCCGTGCTCGCCGTGGTCCTTCTCGATGCCGGAGCGACGGTGAGCGCGTTTCGTCGCGAGCCCGGGCTCGTTTGCGTTTGGGAGGAGCGCCGTCCGTACGTGGTCCCGGTGATCGGACGGCTGTTGAGCAGGCAGGGCATCGAGTCGGCCTCGCTCGACTCCGGCCAGACGAGCGCGTATCGAATCTTCGCGCCCTTCGTGGCGACGCGCATCTGCGTGCCGGCGGCGCACGAACGGCGCGCCCGAGAGCTCGTCCGAAGTTACCTGCTTCCGACGGAGCGAGCGGCGGAACCCGCAAAGGACGCCGGTGACTCGCCGGCGCTTGCGAATCCCGAAGCCGCGAGTGGCGCGTCGTCTTCGGACTGGCTCGCCCGCGTTCGGACGCCGTTTCTCGCGGCGGCGGCGCTTGCGTCCGTTGTTTGCTGGGCGCTCGTCGCCTGGAAGCCCGCGGCGCACGTCGTGCCGGCGCTCACGCCGGCCGCGTCGCTCGAGCTCGTCCTCGTCGACGATCGGTCGACCCCGTTTGCCGGGATCGACGAAGCCTCGCTTCCCCGAGGCGCGAGTTTCGTGCGTGAGTTCGTGCTCGTCGACGGCGAACCGACGACTCGCCCGTTCGTCCGCCTGGTCCGGAAGGACGGCGAAACGTTCGCGCAAGCGTCGCAGAGGGTCGAAGCGTGGTGGCGCACGCTGCGCTTGCCCGCGGATGCGCGCGTGGCATGGGGACGCGTCGCAGAGGTAGCCGCCGACGGCTCACGCGGCGAAGAGCTGATGAGAAGCTACATCCTGACCGGGGCGCCGATCTTGACGGGTTGGGACGTCGCTGCGGCGCGGCTGCAAGAGAAGGACGGATACGCCGTCGGCGTTCGGCTCACTCCGGCCGCGGCGGAGCGCTTCGAGTCCGCGACACGAGCGAACGTGAAATCGAGAATCGCCATCCTTCTCGACGGCGAGGTGTTGTCCGCGCCGGTCATTCAGAACCCCATCCCGGGCGGGCACGTCGTCATCTCGCTCGGAACGCTCGAGCCTGCTCGACAACGGACCGAAGCCGAACGCCTCGTCCGCGCCCTATCGACCATGCCTCGCGACGCCTGCTCGCGCTAACGTCGCGCCGATGCACGAGCGCGGCTCAACCGCCGTAACCGGCGTCGACGATCGCCGCCTGCAACGCATCCAACGTCTCTAGGCTCGCCGCACCGTTCGCGATGACGCCCTCGTAGAAGCGGCCGCCGTCGAAGTCGCTGTTGTCGCCCCCTATCGAGAGAATGATGGACCCCTGCTTGCGCATCGGAACGTAACCCGGTTTTTCCGGGCGAATTCCGTCGTACATTGTCTTCAACGTGCCCTGGGTGGCGTCCCCTCCGTAGAGCGCGAAGCGGCCCTTTCCGTCGTTCTTGTCCGCAGTATCGCCGACGAGCACCGCGGTGACGAAGTCGTGCGAGACCGGCGTGTTCGTGGAGATGTTTCGGTCCTGACCATTTTCCCAGCCGGCATAGATGCCGTTCTCGAGATCGGCCATGACCCACGGACCCCCGTCGACACCGCTGCCCCAGACGACACCGTTGCCGACGTAAAGCGCTTCGGCTGTACCTTCGCCCGCGCTCACCGAATTTCGTTGGGCGTTGCCGTAGTCGAAGCAACAGCCGTTCACGAGATCGTGCTGGCTCGTCACCATGTAGATGGTCTGCGGCTCGTCGTCGAGGGCTGTCTGGGCCGGACCTGTCGGGTAGTCGCATTCGAGGCACGCCGTTCGATAGCCCTGCTCCGCTCTGAACCGGAGACCGTACGCCGCGTGACGGTTCACGGTCGTCGGCAGGTCGCCGATTCTGGCCGGGTCGCCGCGGGTGGGTTTGGCGCTACCTGGAGGTGAGGGGGTCAGATGGTGTCCGTAGGGCGTCTGATCGTAGATGATGGTGACGACACAGGTGCGGTTCGCGCAGAACTGCTCGTGCGCCTCGATGTCCGCGTGACCGTAGACGTGTCCGATGTCCCGCGTCGAGCCGTCGGGGGCCTGCACTTGG
>DASUTR010000965.1:0-9319 GCA_036374535.1 Polyangiaceae bacterium | reverse complement strand
TTCTCATCGTCGGATCCATGGCCTTCGACGACCTCGACCTACCGAGCGAAAAGGCCCGCGACGTGGTCGGCGGCTCCGCCACGTACGCCGCCATCGCGGCGAGCCACTTCGCCCCCGTTCGCATCGTCGCGGTGGTCGGCGAGGATTTTCCGGGCGCCACCCTCGAGGATCTCGGAAAGCGCGGCATCGACGTGTCGGGCGTCGAGCGCGCGAAGGGGCGCACCTTCCGCTGGTGGGGCCGCTACGCCGACGACCTCACGAGCCGGACGACTCTGGACACGCAGCTGAACGTGTTCGCCGACTTCAAGCCCAAGCTTCCGTCGGGGTTCGCCGACAGCCCGTACCTCTTCCTCGGCAACATCCACCCCGCTCTGCAGCTCGAAGTGCTCGCGCAGGTGCGCGCGCCCCGGCTCGTCGCCGCCGACACCATGAACTTCTGGATCGAGGGCGAGCGCAAACTGCTGGGCGAGGTGCTGAAAAAGCTCGACCTCCTCGTCGTGAACGACGAAGAACTGCGCCAACTCGCGGGCATTCACAACGTGAGCCGCGCAGCCCGCGCCGTGCTCGCGATGGGTCCGCGAAAGGTCGTCGTGAAGCGCGGCGAGTACGGCGCGCTGCTCTTCGACGCCGAGGGCGCGTTCTTCGTGCCCGCCTACCCGCTCGAGGAAGAGATCGACCCCACGGGTGCCGGCGACAGCTTCGCGGGCGCGCTCATGGGTGTGCTCGCCGAGAGCGGCGCCTTCGATCACCGTTCGCTGCGGCGAGCGTTGCATACGGCCTCGACGGTCGCTTCGTTCTGCGTGGAAGGGGTCGGCACGAAGTCCCTCGGTGCGCTCACGCTCGAGAAGATCCGCACCCGCCAGGGCGTGCTCAAGGTGCTCGTGCACCCGGGCGACTGAACCCGCATCACGCCGCCGCGACGTGCTCGTGCACTTCGCGCGTCGCCGGGCCCGCCGTTTCGGCGCGCACGTCGCGAACGAGCGCGAGCAGCGTGCGATGGTCGGAGAATCCCGCTTCGACGAGCGCGCGCATGAAACCGTCGGCGCACCCCTGGGCGTGCACCTGGCGCTGCCGCGGCGCGCCGTCGGTGGCGAGCTTGAGGGACTCGCGCAGCATGGCTCGGAGGATCTCGTGAAGCTCGGCGGACGATCGATTGGGCATGGTGGGCTCCTCGCTCACGTGGGCTAAAGGACTCGGGGCGTCGGGGCCAAGTTTTGGGATGTCGAAGCCCTGAAAAGGCGCGCGAAACCGCCGCCATTGACCCCTCCCGGAAGTGCCTTATGTTGATGGGGTCCGCCGGGTGGACCCTCTGGGCCGCCACGACGCGACGCATCAGCCATGCGACTCAACGTTTTCAAGTCGAAGATTCACCGCGCGACCGTGACCCACGCCGACGTCGCGTACGAGGGCAGCGTCACCATCGACCGGGCGTTGATGGAGGCCGCCGACATCCTCCCGCACGAAGCGGTTCATATCTGGAACGCGACGCGGGGCACGCGGCTCGTCACCTACGCGCTTTCCGGTCCGGCCGGTTCCGGCGCCGTCTGTGTGAACGGCGCCGCGGCGCTGCTGAACCAACCGGGCGACGTCGTCATTTTGGCGACCTTTGCGGACATGACGCGCGAGGAAGCGCGGGTGCACCGCCCGCGCGTCGTCCGCGTGGACGCGAAAAATCGGCTGGTCGCAGCCTACGACGCCGACGAAGAGCCCGGCGAGATCCTCAATTCGCTCGACGCGTCGGGTCCGAGCCCGCGCCTCGGTTCGGCCTGATCTTCGGGTCCCCGGGATAGTTCGGCCCGGGAGCTTGGCAGTCGGCGTCCGCTTCGGATACACAGCCGAACTCAGGATGAGCGAAACGTCCGGCGTGGTTTCGACAGCGTCCGCCGTCGACTCGCCGCCGGAAGAGCCGGTCGCGGATCCCGATCCGCCGGAGCGCGCGACGCCCGCGGAAATGGTCGACGCGCTAGCGCGCCATCCGCAGAGCGAGCCCTTGGTCCGATTCGTCCGCGAAGCGGCGCTCGAAGCGGCCGCCGCGCGCCGGCCCGATTTCGCTTCGCGCTTCCAGGGCCAAACCCCCCACACGCTACCGAAGCTCCCCGACGGGCTCGGCCGCAGCGAAGCCGACACGGCCTACGGAAACGTGCTGGACGTGCTCGAGCGCGGCGTGCGCGACCCGCTCGAAGCGGACCTCATCGGCGCGCTCCTCGCGCTCTCGGCGCGCCGCGAGCCCGATTCGGAAGCCGAGGAGCAGGCCTTCGTGTCCCACCTCGTGTGGCTCGCGACGCACACGCCCGTGAACGCCTTACCGGCGCTCGACGGCGCGACGCCCGACCGTGAAGCGATCTACCGGGCGCTCGCGCTGGTTGCCGCCGAGCCCGGGCGCGCCGCCAGCGATTTCGGCCGCGCCGAAGCGCTCGTGGCGGCGGCGGCGCTCGGCGTGAGCGCGGCCGCGGCGGCCCCGGCAGCCCGCGCCCAGGCGCTCGCGACCAGCGAAGATCTCGGGATTCGCGCGCTCTTGCTCGCCGGCGCGGCCGACATGGCGCCGCTGCACGGCGAGCTCGTGGCCGCGCCGCTGGCGCCCGTCGCGACGGCGCTGCTCGCCTTCTCGCTCCTGCTCTTCGTTTGGCAGGCGCTGCGCCTCGTCGCGCGCTTCGTGTTCGCGTACCGAAGGCCCGCCGTCCTGCGCCTCACGCCCCGCGGCCTCGAGCTCACGCACCAGGTCATGCTGCTCGGCAAGGTGCTCCGCGATCGCGCGACCCTCGTTCCGCTTTCGAACCTGTCGCGCGTCACGCGGGAGACACGCTATGCCCGCCTCGGGCTGTACGCGGGGCTCGGCGCGCTGGTGCTCGGAACGTATTTCGGCATGGGCTTGTTCGTGGACGGCCTGCGCGTTCCGGGCGGCTCGGGGGCGCTGCTCGAAATGGCCGCGGCGACGATGATCGCCGGACTCGCGATCGACTTCGTGCTCTCGAGCGTCGCCGACAGCTCGCGCGGGAAATGCCGGCTGCTCGTCGAGCCTCGCCTCGGCCGCCGCCTGTGCGTGAGCGGGGTCGATCCGGCGAGCGCCGACGCCATGCTCGCCGGGCTTGCCACGGGCTCGAGCTGAACCGGACTACAACGACGGCACGGGGCTCGGCTGCGAGCTCGCGTCCGCGTTGGGCACGCCGGCATCGCGCGCGGGGCGCGCACGGGGGCGGCGCGCGCCGATGAGGAGCGGGGCGAAATCGATGATCTCGGCGAGCTGGCGCTGCGTGAAGAGCGCGTAACCGTTGATGCGTTTGCCGTCGGCGGTGACGATGATCTTCTCCACGATCTTGTGGCGCCCCGTTCCGAGAATCGCGCCGAGGATCCCGAGGTTGAGCTCGCTCGCCGCGCTGAGGGTTCGCTGGAGGTACTCGGCGTTCTCCGCCGCTTTCTCGGGGCTCTCGTCCTCCGCGATCATCTCGAGAATGGCGCCTCCGTGCTCGTCGAGCGTCACCTTGAAGCGAGCGTCCGAGATGCTGCGCGGAATGTCGAACGGGATGCCGGTGCCGCGAAAGGCGCGCCAGGGCGTCTTCAGGCGAGCCGTCAGCACTTCCGGGCCGCGCCCGGGGTTGAAGCGCACCGTCTTCGCCGCCTTCATCGTATTTTCTTGCGCAGACGGCGGCACGACGATCACGAGATCCTTTCGCGGCGGCAAAATGAAGACGCGCGAAGCTCGATCGACGCGCGCCGTAGCGGCGGGCACCCCCGCGTCCAACCACGCGCCCGTCTCCGGATCGGAACGCACGATGCCGTCGATCGCGGCGCGGACGCGCTCTTCCGGCACGTTCACTTTGACGAGCGCCCCTACCTCGCTCGAATCTCGGAGCTGCGGCCCCCAAATCATGATCCGGTCGACGTCGGTGATGGGATCGAGCGCCGCCGGTCCCAGAAAATCGCTCCACTGCGGGACCGACGCGATGAGCGGTCCCACGCGGCGGGCGAGCGGATGGGCGCGGATCTTCTCCGAGAAAATCTTAATCTGAACGTTGGCGTTCACGTCCGCGATGCGCTCGGCGCCGCTCGCGGCAACCGGATCCGTGATGCCTCCATCGACGGCGCCCGCATCGCCCTGCTCGGTGCCCGCGTCGCCCGCGTCCCCCGCGTCATCGGATGCATCGCGCGCCTCGGCGTCGGGGACGCCCGCGTCACGGAGCTTCGGTTCACTCGCGACGCGTTCCGGCTTCTCGGGGGGCGGCTCGACGGCGACCGCCGGCTCGGACGTGGGAGGGGGCGGCGTCGGCAACGGGGGGACTTCGGCTTCCTCGCCCTCGAGCAGGTCTACCGGGATGCCCGTGAGCGGGGGTAGCGGCTCGGGCGGGGGCTGGGAGGTGCTGAGCAGGGCGAGTAGCCCGAAGAGCGCCGCGAGCGGCGTGAACGGCAGGTGGAGGACCGCCGCTAGCAAGACCCCCCAGCCGAAGCGCCCGAGCGTCGTGTCGGACTGCCCGCGCCATTGGGTCTGGGATCCCACGCGGGGAGCCTAGCGCCCGCGGCCCCCGGCCGCGAACCCCCTGCAGGAAGGCCGTCTCCGAACTTGGTCCACGACCTGGGCCGTGGCATGCCCCTTGAAGTAAGACTCGCCGTGTCCTTTCGAATGCCCCTTTCTCGATTCTCGGCCCTCGGACCCGTGCTGGTCGCCGCGATCGCCGTCGGCTGCGACGAAGCGGGTCCGTCGGCGTCCCCGAGCGATTCGGCCCGCCCCCAGACGCCCGCCATTCCCGGCAAGCCCGAGCTCCCGGCCGGCCTGACTCCGGGCCCGAGCGCCACCCCGCCGGCCGCCCCCCCGGAGCGGCCGCTCAGCGAGTTTCCGAAACCGCTCGCCGATCACAAGGGCGCGTGGTTCGCGGTCACGTCGCCCGCCGCGGGCATTTACAGCGAGGCCTCGTTCGAGCGGAGCGCCAAGCTCGGCTGGGTCCGGAGCGGCGGACGGCTTCCCGTCCAGGGTCCCGCCGTCTCGAAGAAGGGCTGCACGCCGGGTTGGTACGAGGTCGCCGGCGGGGGTTTCATCTGCGGCAACTACGGCACGACGAACCTCGATACCCCGGACGTGAAGTTCGCGACCGTCGCGCCGAACCTGAACGAGCCGCTTCCGTACGTGTACGCAAGCAACGCGAAGCACGGCACGCCGCTCTACAAGACCGTGCCGTCGCGAGAGCAGATGCTCAAGTACGAGCCCTACCTCGAGAAGAAAGACGAGCCCGACGGCGGCGCCGCGCCGAGCCGCCCGGCACCGAGCGAGCCCGCGGCGGCGCGCCCTCCCACCGAAACGGCGGCGCGCCCTCCCACCGAAACGGCGTCGCTCGCCGCCGACGCCGGCGTCGCGCTGCTCGATCCCGGCATGGCCGACGCCGGCATCGCCGTCGAGGACGAAAAGCCCTGGTGGCAGCAGGAAAACATCAAAGATCGTCTCCACGAGGTGAAGCTCGAGCACCTCGAAGCGGACTCGGACGATCTCCTCGCACGGCGCATGGTCAAAGGCTTCTACGTCGCCGTCGATCGCACCTTCCGCTGGAACGAACGCACTTGGTACAAGACGACCAAAGGCCTCGTCGCGCCCTCCGATCGCTTCTGGGTCGCGTCGCCGTCGAAGTTCCAGGGCGTCGTGCTCGACGGCGCCGGGATGAAGCTTCCGATGGCGTGGGGCTACGGCGGCCGCAAACAGGTCGCGACGTACCGCATCGACGAGAAGCAAACGCTCACGAACGACAAGTCGATCGACCGCTTCGCGCCCGTCGCGCTCACGGGCAAGTCGCAGGAAATCGGCAAGACGAAGTACCTCGAGACCGCGGGCGGCACGTGGCTCAAGAGCGCGCACGTGCGGGTGACGGAGCCGGGGCCGTTGCCCAAGGACCTAGCGCCCGGCGAGCGCTGGATCGACGTCGACCTCTCGTCCCAAACGGTGGTCGCCTTCGTCGGCGACAGACCCGTGTACGCGACGCTCATCTCGAGCGGCAAGCACTCGAAGGACAAAGAGAAAGACCACAGCACGCCGACCGGCGAGTGGCGCGTCCGCGAAAAGCACCTAACGACGACGATGGATGGCGACGGCTCCGCGGCCGGCGATCTTCCGTACAGCATCGAAGACGTGCCCTACGTGCAGTTCTTCCACAAGGCGTACGCGCTTCACGGCGCGTTCTGGCACGGCAACTACGGCGTGCAGATGAGCCACGGCTGCGTGAACCTCGCGCCCCTCGACGCGAAGTGGCTCTTCTACTTCACGACCCCGACCATGCCCGCGGGGTATCATGGCGCCTGGTCGCGCCCCGAAAACGTCGGGACGCGCATCGTCGTCCACGACTGAACGTTCAGCGCGCGTACGTCAGCCCGTGTTTGAACGGGAAGAGCGGCTCGTATCTCGCGTCGCCGACGTTCAGCGGGAGATCCTCGACGCGGCGCGGCCAGGAGTGCGAGAGCTTCGCCGTGGGCGGCACGTCGCCGTAGAGCACGTCGGCAACGCCTTCGCCGGCGCTGCCGGGTAGCCACGCGGCGACCCATGCCTTCGCCTTGGTCAGATGCGGCTCGATGACGAGCGGGCGGCCGCTGAAGACGACGACCACCGTCGGCACGCCGCGCGCCGCGAGCGCGTCGAGTGCCTTCACGTCTTCGGGCGGCGGCGCGATCGTCTCGGAGTCGCCCTTGCCTTCGGCGTAAGGCGGCTCGCTCATCACGAGCACGGCGACGTCGGGCTTCACCGCGCCGAGAACGGCGGCGCCCGACGGGTTCGAAACGACGAGCCCGGGCTCGGCCGCCGCGGCGCGGAGCGCCTCGAACAGCGTCGTTCCGAGAAACGGCTTGTCTTCGGCGCCTTGCCAGCCGACGGTCCATCCGCCCGCTTGGCGCGTGAGCGACCGTGCCCCGCTGCCCGAAATCTCGAGGCGCGCCGCTTTCCTGAGCGGCAAGAGGCCGCCGTCGTTCTTCAAGAGCACGAGCGTCTTCGCGACGGCGCGCCGGGCGAGCTCGAGGTGTTCGCGCGAGCCGACGCGCGCGAGCGACGAGCGATCCACCGGCCCGCGTTCGAACAGACCCGCTTCGCATTTCACCGTGACGATGCGCGTCACCGCGTCGTCGATACGGGTCATCGGGACGCGCCCCTTTTCGACCGATTGTTTGAGCGTCGCGATGAACGTCTTCCAGGCGTAGGGCTCCATGAACATGTCGACGCCGGCGTTGACGCTCTTTTCGATTTGCTCGGACACGCTCCCCGGGAGCTGATCCCTGCCCTGCCAATCGGTGACGACGAAGCCGCGAAACCCGAGCTTGCCCTTCAGCGTGTCGGTCACGAGCGGGCGATGACCGTGGAGCTTCTCCCCGTTCAAGCTGCTGAACGACACCATCACGGATCCGACGCCCGCGGCGAGGGACTCGTCGTAGGGCCGTAGCGCGAGACGCGCGAAATCCTGGGAAGAAAGCCGGGTATCGCCCTGGTCGAGCAGGGCGCCTTTCGCCGAACGGAAGACCGTCGTGCCGTCGCCCGCGTAGTGTTTGGCGCACGCGAGGACGCTCGACGGATCGCCGCCGAGCCGGTCGCCTTGGTACCCGCGAACGGCCGCGCCGCCGAGCAGCCCCGCCTCCTCCGGGACCTCCGAGAAGCTCTCGTAGGTGCGCCCCCAACGCTCGTCGCGCGCAGCGGCGACCGCGGGAGCGAACGTCCAATCGACGCCGGTCGCGAGCATCTCGACCGCCGTCGCGCGAGCGAGGGCGCGCACGAGCTCGGGATCGCGCGCCGCACCGAGCCCGATGTTGTGCGGAAAGATCGTCGCGCCAACGACGTTGCCGTGGCCGTGCACGGCGTCCGAGCCGTACACGAGCGGAATCGCGAGCCGCGTGCCGAGCGCTTCGGCGTGCATGGCGTCGAGCATGTCGGCCCACTCGGCCGGCGTGCCGCCACCCGGAGCGGAGCCGCCGCCGCTCAAGATCGAGCCGAGCGCGAACTCGCGAATGTCGCCGGGCTGGATCGTTTCGCGTGATGCTTGCGTCATCTGCCCCACCTTCTCGTGGAGCGTCATGCGAAGGACGAGCTCGCGCGCCTTTTCGCGACATGCTGCGGACGGAAACGCTCCGGTGCGCGGGACGAAGGGCGCACCCGAGCGCGTCGACGCAAGCTTCGCGGCGCCGCCCATGGCGGCAGGCTCCGGCTTGTGGAACGAAACGCAGGCGACACCGAGAAACGCGACGACCGCAAAGCTGAAACGAGCCATGGGCAAGGTGGCCGGACCCTGCTCGACACGGGCCGGCGATGCAATGCCTTGACGCGGTCGTCGCGAGGGACCAATGAGAGCGGTCTCGATGGACCAATTTTCGGCGCATCTCGACCGCGGCTGGGACCTCGTTCAACGCGGCGATCCCCGCGGCGCGGAACAGAGCGCACGGCGCGCGCTCGAGCTCGACGCGCAGTCACCGGAAGCCCATAACCTACTCGGTTACGTGGCGGCGCTGAAGGGCGACTACGAGGAGGCCATCGACAGCTACCGCCAGGCCATCGCGCTCGACGACGGCTACCTCGAGGCCATGTTGAACGCCGCCGAGGTGTACGTGCACCCCCTCGGCGAGTTCGACGAGGCCATCAGCATGTGCGATCAGGCGCTCGGTCTCGCCGAGACGGACGACGAGATCGTCGACGCGCTGCTGCTCAAATTCGACGCCTTACTCGGTAAGGGCGAAGGCGAGCTCGCTCGCGAGCTCTGCGCGCGGTTTCCCGCCGGTCCCTTCGAAAATCCGAACCACGTCTTCCTCGTGGGCCGCGCCCACTACGAGGTCGGTGAGGTCGATCGTGCGGCGCCGCTCGTGGAAGACGCCGTCAAGCGCAACCCACGCAACGCCGAAGCCTGGTACTACCTCGGGCTCATCCGCGACGAGCGCGGCGATCCGAGCGGCGCCACGTCCGCGTTTTTGCGTTCGCGCGAGCTCGATCTCGAGCTTCCCGGGCCGCCCGTCTCGCTCTCGCGCGAAACGTTCGAAGTCACGGCTCGGCACGCCATCGACTCGCTGCCCGATTCGTTGAAAGTGTACGTCCGCGAAGGTGAGGTCTACGTCGCCGACGTCCCGGGCGTCGAAGTGGTCGTCGACGGAGTCGATCCCCGCGCGCTTCTCCTGCTCGACGGTATCAACACCGAGGACAAGTCCCTCCCCCTCACGGCTCGCGTTTTCGTCTATCAGCGAAACGTCGAGAGGCTCGCCGGCTCCATCGAGCTCGTCGAGAGCGAAATCGCCGCCGCTCTCGAGCGCGAAATCACCGCCACGTTCCTCGATCCGGAGCCGGACCACTCGGTGCCTCCGGGCAAGCTCAACTGAGCGCCCG
>DASUTR010000964.1:0-3329 GCA_036374535.1 Polyangiaceae bacterium | reverse complement strand
GGTCAGGGCTCACTGGCGCAGGGATAGAGCCCGAGGGAGTGTCCGCAATGCTCCTCGGTGTCGAACATCACGGCCGTCGTCACGTGGTAGGTGCGGCACTGCACGGTATCGCCGCTGAGTACGCTCGCGTCGCCTTGGATGTACGGGATCTCCGGAAGCGAATCGCACTCGGCGACGCACGCCTCGAAGTCGTCGTAATAGTAGGGGGCGGACGATTCAGGCGTGCACGTCGCGAGCATGATCGTGCAGAAGCCCTCGCAGTTCGTGCCGCAGTAACCATCGCCGCCGGGCCCTGCGCGCCGACACGAAGGGCCCGCCTCGTAGCGCGCGTTGAACGCGTACCGCAGACGACAGCCCACGGTGTTCTTCTCCTCGTCTTCGAGCGAACCCTGCTCGAAGAGCGCACACACCTTGAGACACTGCGCCTCGTCGGCGTACTGGAGCAACTCATCCGTGCAAGAACGGCCGATTTCCTCGCAATACTGCGGACAGAGATCGCCGGTCTCGCCGCTCGTGCCTCCCGACCCTCCGGTCGCGCCGCCCGCGCCGGAGCTCCCACCCGTCGTCCCAGCGCCGGCTCCGCCGGTCCCGGAACCCGCCACGTTCCTGTTCTCGAGTCGAGGGTCGACGCGTGCTTCGTCGATACTCAAGAGCTCACTGCACGCCGTCGAGCTCGCGAGCACGAACAGCAGCGAAAGCCGCGCGCTCAGAACCACGAGCCCTCGACGTGGAGGCTCGCGCCGTCGGCCGCCCGCGCGTAAAAGCGGAACAGGGGCGCGGCTGCCTTGGAGGACTCGTCGCTCGGGGACAGCACGAACAGCGTGATGCCCGTCGCGAGCAGCGCTGCGCCGCCGATGGCCGTCGCGGTCGATGCCCGTGCGTAGCCGAGCGCGTCGTCACGCAAGTCCTTGCCGTGCTGCGTGCACGCATTGGCGTCGGCGCTGCTGCACTCTTCGAGCGAATCCTGGTTGAGCGAGTGGGCTCGGTAGCCGAGAAACCCGGCGACGCCCAAACCCACGACGCCGACACCGACGGTCGCGTAGGCGGCCACCGTGTGTGCGTCGAGACCACCCGTCGCTTGCTCGGGCGAGCGCTCGAGAGGGCGGGCTCTCGTCTCGGTCGCCGCGCGAAGCTCCGGAATCGTCACGCTGCTGAGACTCGGCCCGGCCGGAACGCCGATATCGCTGGACCACTCGGCGTAGCCGGCGGCTCGCACCTGAAGCTTCCGCGTGCCGGGGTCCACCGGGATGGGCGTATTCCACGAAGCGCGCGGAATGCGGACGCCGCTCAACGTGATCTCGAGGTCCGCGGGGCGAGCCGCGAGATCGACGCGCAGCACGAGCGTCGAGAGGCGCGCTTCGAGATCGCGCGCGCGGACGGTGGCGACCGTCTCGCGCTCGGTCTGACCTTGAGCGCGCGCGAGCGCCGTCACCTCCAGGAACAGGGCCCATGCGCTCGCGGTTCGACCGATGCGGTCGTAGCAATCCGCGAGCCTGAGACGCGTTCCGAGCGCGGAGTCGAGGCGATTGCTCGCATCGAACTTCTCGCACGCTTCGGTATACCGCTGCTCGTCCATCAGCTTCGTGCCGCTGCGAAACAGTGCCTCGGCGGCCGCCTTGTCCTGCGCTTGCGGCTCTGCGTGCGCGTTCGTCACCGTCGCGAGGAGCACCGCGAACGCCGCCCCGAATCTCGAGGCCGCGGACCTCATGGCGACGCGACCGTCCATCCTTGCTCGTTCACGCCGCTCATGTCTCCCGCGCGCTCGTCGGACTTCGCCAGATACAACGGGCTTCCTCGGTAGGCGAGCTGTAGCAGTCCGTCTTCGCGCGAGAACGCGGAAAAATCGCGAGGCTCGAGGTACGAGACGGCGGCCACGCTCGGCAGCCAGAATGGCGGGAAGGCGCGCGCGCACGTGCCCAGGCACGCGCTCAGCGGCGACCGCTCGACGGTGCCTATCGTGTCGGCGGCGTGCACGTAGAGCACCCGTCCGCGGCCGTCGGCGAGCACGCGCGTCGTCTCGATGCGCAAGATGACGACGTTCGGCAGGACCGTTTCGGCGAGGTGCCAGATCTTGCCGACCGCTTGCCCGAAGACGTCGCCGGGCGCCGCGTCCTTTCGATAGTAATAGAGCGGCCAGCCCTGATACGTCGTTTGACGAACGCCGTCGCTGCGCGCGATCGTGCCGAAGGCAGCATCGTCGAGCCCGGGCCCGAGGCGTCGCGAGCGCGCGTCGAAGATGGGCCACGATAGCGCGCAATCGGCGAAGCAATTGCTGACCGGCTCGTACTCGCAGTCGCCCGGTCGATCGGCGCCGAAAACGTAAAGCGCGCGGCCCGCGCCGTCGGCGAGGTAATTGCCGACGAAGCCGTTCGCGACCACGGTGATGTCGAATTCGGGCTCGTTGGCGCTTCCGCCTGCCCCGCCTTCGCTTCCTTCACCACCGGCTCCGCCGTCGTTTTCCTTTGCGTCGGCGGCGACGTGGAACGTGCAGGCGCTCGGCTCTGGCGAACCCGCTGCGCCGCCTTCGCCACCGCCCATCGCACCGGTGGCGCCGCCGCCCATCGCACCGGCAGCGCCGCCCGATTCGGGAACGCCTCCGGCACCCGCTTCGCCATCGGGCGGCGGGGCGCCGCCGCCGGTTCCTCCCGAGGACGGCGGGTCGAGCGCCCCGCGCTGCTCCCCGCAGCTCACTGCAATGAGGACGCCGAGCGAGCAAGCCATCGCAGAGGCACGTCGCATCACCGTCCCGGAGGAGCTAATAGCGGCCCCCGAACTTCGACGAGTCCCACGCATCCACACCGCGTGGCGCGGAGGTGGGCGGGTCCTTCGTGGGCTGTTCAGCGGCCGACGCGCTCGATGCGGCCGGCGCGACGACGGGTCGATACGCGCGCCGTACGGCACTGCGAGGACGCGCCGTTGGGGCCGTCGAAGCCACGGCTTCCTTCGCGGCGTCGCGTTCGGAGCCCTCGACGGGAAGGGGCTCGCTCACGATCGCTGCGGAGCGCTGGGGTTGCGGGCTCGCGGCGCCTTGAACACGCTGGGGAACTTCCACCGCGCTCGGCTCCGAACTCGCCGCAGCGCTCGCTCGATGGCGGCCCAAGAGCTCGGACGCACCGAAACCCGCGAGGAGCATGAACGCGAGCGCCAGCACGAAGGGACCACGGCGGCGTGCGCCCTCGGGAGCGACGCTTCCCATCCACCAACCGGCGGTCGACGGCCGCGCCGCCGGCGCCTCGGGCGCTCCGCTCCGCGACACGATGAGTCCGGGCCGGGGCCGCGACGGGTTCCAGCTCAAGCTGAGCGACTGCAGCGTTGCGGGCAAGCCGATC
>DASUTR010000963.1:0-10720 GCA_036374535.1 Polyangiaceae bacterium | reverse complement strand
CTCGCGCGCGGCCTCAGGAATCGCGAGGGGCTTCGCGCCGTGCCGTGGGCCCGCGTGCCCGACGACGCACGAGACCCGGACGAGCTGCGCCTGCTCGTCCAGCCCCGCGACGCGGCGAACGGGCTCGTGGCGCTCGAAGCCGGTGTCGAGCCCGAGCGCGGAATCGGCGGTTTCGTCGCGACTCCGTTCGTGATCGTGCGGGCGCGGGAGGGCTCTGAAGCCCAGCGCTTGCTGCCGCGCGAGCTCACGTGGACACGCGGGCGCCGCGCGGACGAGCGCGTGGCGATCCTGAAGCCGAAGCTTCCGACGGTGGTCCTCACGATCGCGCTCGTCGAGCGCTTGTCGAAGATCGTCGCGAATCAGCGACCGAAGAGCTCGCGCATGTCGTCCGGAAGGTCGGCCTCGACGGCGAAGCCGTCGAGAGTGCCGTCGCCCGCCCACGCGACGTAGCTCGCGTGCAAGGCGTGTCGCCCCGGCCGCTCCGGCCACGCTCGGCCGCCGTAGAGCGCGTCGCCGACGAGCGGCGCCCCGGCGTTCGCGAGATGGGCGCGGATCTGGTGTCGAAAGCCGCGCGCCATCCGGAGCTCGACGAGGAGCAGCGCGCCGTGGCGTTCGACGACTCGAAAGTGCGTGAGCGAGGGACGGGCGTAGCCGCGTTCGTGCTCCGGTACCGCGCGAACGCGACCGCGGCGTCGTGGGTCGGGGCCGAGGGGAGCGTCGAGCACGCCGGCGTCGGGAAGCTCGGCGCCCGAAGCGATCGCGAGATAGCGCTTTTCGATCTCGCCCGCGTCGAGCGCGGCGCCGAGACGCCGCAGGGCGTCCGGCGTGCGGCACGCCACGACTAGGCCCGACGTTTGCGTATCGAGCCGGTGCAAGAGTCCGGGCTCGCGCGGTCGCCGTCCGATACCCGCGGTTTCGGGGTAGTGAACGACCAGGGCATTCGCGAGCGTGCCGAGCTCACCGGGGCGCAGCGGCGCAGTCGGTTGTCCGGCGGGTTTGTGAACGACGACGAGGGACGGGGTCTCGAGGCGCACGTCGAGAGGCGCGCGTGAGTCGGCGCCGGCGTCGTCGGCCGTGATGGCGAGCTCGACCGCCGAGCCCTCCCGCACGAGCTCGGCTCCGCGCGCGCGCTTACCGTCGACGGTGACGCGTCCCGCTTGGCAGAGCTCGCGAGCGCGCTTGCGTCCGACGCCGCCGCGCGTCGCTACCAGTCGGTCGAGCCTCTGGCCCGCGTCTTCGGGCGCGACGAAGAATCTGACGGCGTCAGAAGGTCCCAATCAATCCGACCTCCGAGGATCCGCCGGAGCGCTGCGGAGTGTAGCGAGCGTACGGCAATACGCCCAAGGCCGATGCGCGCTCGTCGTCCTTCTCCGTGGCAAACCAGCCGATGACGCCGCCGGCGATCGAGCCGGCCGCCGCAGCGCCGAGCCACAAGCGGAGGTTCGTTTCGTCGGGCTCCTCCACGAACAAAAACGGACTCGCGATCGCCGCTCCGCCGAGCCAGCCGAGGCTCACCGAAAGGTCGATGAGCAGCATGCGGGACGCGGTGATGTCGACCTGTGTCGCGACGACGCCCGCGGCGAGCACGCCGGCTCCGGTGCCGAACCCCATGCCGCGCGTCGGCGTCAGGTCGCTCGACCCGTCGATGGCGACTTCGGTCATCGCGCCGAACAGCAGGCCGAAGGCGCCGCCCGAGTGGGTGAGCACGGCGCCGCCCTTGCTCATCTTGCCGCCCGTGGCGAGCGCGACGGTTCCGAGGCCGACGCCGGCCGTCGCGCCCATGAGCCCGTAGGCGAAGCGGTCCTCCGGCGTGGTTCCGTAGCTCGTCGCGAGGAGATAGCCGGATGCACCCGGCCAGTACATGCCGGCCGCGAGGTACCACGCGTCGCCCTCGCCGATGTCCCATTCGTCGGCGACGAGCAGCGAGGCGCCGAGCCCCAAGCCGGCGCCGAGCGCCACCATGGGGTAGACGAGGCGCGAGTCGGCCGAGCCGCTCGCGCGCTGCAGGGTGAAACCGAGGTAGCCGCCGAGTAGCGCGGAGTTCAACGCGAGGACGGGTCGCCCGTCGGAGCGCGGCGCGGGCGGGGACTCGTGGACTCGCGAGGGACGGGCGGCCGCTGGGCGCGGCGTGCGCTGCCCGCGGCCCGCTTCGACGATGTCGCGGACCATCACGATCGTGCGCACCGAAAGCGCGCCGACCTCGCCGCCCTCGAGATCTTCTTCCCGCACGAGCAGCACGCGCGAACCGGGGGCCACGCCGACGATGCGCAGGAGCACGCCGGTCGGGCGAAGCTCGAGGCGTGGCGCGAACGCCCAGCCGCCCGCCGCGATCGCCGGAAGCTCGCCGTCGGAGCCGGCGTTCTCCGAAACGGCGACGACCTCGAGGCCCATGTCCTCGAGCGCTTCGCGCACGATGCCGTCGAGCTCCGCTCCGCGCCGACGCACGTCGTCGTCCTGCGACGACGCGGCGGGAACGAAACGCCCGGGCGTCGCCTCCACGCCCGTCGGAGCGAGATGAACGCCGTCTCCTGCGAGCGCGCGTCCCGAAAGCAGCAGCACGACGAGCGCGAAGAAGCCGCTCCGAAGCAACGGCGCGAAGCGCTCGGACTCGCGCCGCCGCCCGGCGGTCAGAACATCACGGTCGCGCTGAGCCATAAGTCGAGCGCGTTCACGTCGTCGACCTTGAAGCGGTGCCCGGGGTCGTTGATCGGTCTTCGATAGTTGGCGTTCGGAATGCCCGTCGCCGAAAACGTCGATTCTTCCGCGGTGTCTCCGGGCGAACCGCTGCGGCAGGGCCCGGCGGCCCCTTCGCTGTTGTCGAAGTCGGGATTGCACGCTTGATCGAACGTCACGAAGTGTCCCTGCGTGAGCGTGTAGCCGCCGCCGACGTTGAACTTCACGTACTCGCCGGCCTGGTAGGTCGCGCTGACGCTGAAGTTGTACGTGCCGTACTGCTGCACGTCGGTAAGGCCGGTGAAATACACCTTCTGCGAGTTCGGATCGACCACGGACGGCGCGCCGCCCGCCGTGCCCGCGTTCGGGTTCGTCTGGTACTCCGCGAACTGGGGGTAGCGCATCGACGGCGCGTCACTGGAGCCGAGCGCGTCGAAGAGCTCGCTGTAGTCGCGGCCTTCGGACACGTACGTGCCCGTGAAGCGCCCGTCGATCGTGAGGCGCTGGAACGCGTCGCGGATTTCCCACGGGATTACCGCGATGCCGACGATCATGCTGCCGCGGAGCGGCGGGTGGTTCACGAGCGAGCCTTTGAGGTCGACGGCTTTGTAGTCACTCGAGCCGTTCGGAAACTCGAACAGCACGTCGAAGCCTCCGTAGGGCTCGATGTACTTCACGCGGCGCGAGAGGTACGTATGGAAATTGAGGCCGGTCGTGCCGCGGCTCACGCCGGGCTTGCGGGTGCCGCTCGGCCCCTCGTCGAGCTGGACGCCGGAGTCAGGGTCGAAGTAGCCGCCGTCGGCGAGCGAGTCCGTCTCGGGAGCGCTGCCGTCGCGATCGATGTCGTTCGGCTGCGCGCATTTCACCTGATTGACGCTCGGATCGAGGTTCAGCGGTGTCGGCTTGCTGTTGCAGGCGTGCATCGGCTCCGAAACGTTGAGCCGTACCTCGCCGCCGATGATCCAGGTCGGCTTCGTCTTATTTCGCGCCTGATTCATGATGCCGAAGTCCATGCCCAGCGCGAGGTACTCGATGCCGCTGCGTGTCGGCGACTCGAAGGGAAGACTGAAGAGCTGCTCGCCCGGCGCACCGGCGAGCACGGTCGACTGCTGTTTGTCCGAGCCGTCGATGCCGGCGAGCTTGCGGTCGTTCGACAGAATCACGGGCATGCGGATGACGATCGCAATGTCCTTGTAGATGCCGATGTCCGCACGAGTGTTCAGGCGAGCCGTGCTCTCGTCGTAGCTCGCCACGTTCATGTTGCTGACCGTGTAGCCGCCCGTGCCGAGCCCCGACTGCAACACGTTGGTTTCGCGGAGGATCTTCGCGCTCTTCCACGTGTGCTGGTAGCCGAGGGAGAGGTGAAGGTCGAAGAGATCGTCCTCGTCGAAAGCATCGACGACCTGGACGATTTCCGAGGGTTCGCGGAGGATCCGAGGCTCGCTCATCTTGCGCGGCTCGTCCGCCCGGGCGGGACTCGCGAGCGTGAGCCCGGCGACGGGCCCGGCAACGGCTATCAGGGAGGCGAGGGTGGTCGCGCTCTTCTTCGCTCTTGCCTTGCCCATCGAATACCCGTCGTGCGGACGCTAGCGGCGCCCGGCGCAAACTGTCAACGTCGCATCACTTTCCAACGCTGGCGGCCGGTATTTTCCAGACTCGATCGGCCGTTGCGAGCTCCGCCCAAAGCCGACCACGTTCCGCCTCTTCTTGCCTGCCCGCGGCGGCGCGCGCGGCGGCGCACGCAAAACGGGCGGTCTG
Organism: Polyangiaceae bacterium; assembly: GCA_036374535.1. Classification (GTDB taxonomy): domain Bacteria; phylum Myxococcota_A; class Polyangia; order Polyangiales; family Polyangiaceae; genus PMG-095. Next base: position 6,289 of record DASUTR010000963.1, on the reverse strand, counting down.
ACGCGCTCGAAGCTGTGCGACGGACCACTCCGCGAGGCGCGCTCGGGCGCTCGGCGCGCCGTCGACGCGCGGCGCTTCGCCGCCGAGAGGGCTTGCCGTCTCGCGGCAGCGCGCGACGAGTTCGGCGACGTCCAACTTGCCCGACAGCTTTTTCTCGTCGTTCGGACGCAACACCCGTTCGGACGGGCCTGCGTCGGCGTGCGGCGCCGAGGACACGAGCGTCGCGATACCGGTCGTGCTCCGTACCGAGAGCGCGCGCTCGCCAACCTCGAGCTCGAGCGCCGCATCGGCGAAATGCAGCGTGCCGAACGGCGTCGCGAGGATCACCTCGGCGCCGGCGCGCGCTCCCGCTCCGGCCGTCGTCTTCACGCCGCCCCGCGCGACGAGCACGGTTTCGCTGCCGAGAAAGCACGGCAGGAAGCGCCCGGGCCCGCGCAGCGAAAGCTCGCGCGTCGTCGCCGAATGGCGCAGTGCGATTTCGACCTTGGCCGGAAGGTCGAGCCAGTCGCGGCCGTCGAGCGCCGTTCCGACGGCAGGCGCGCTCGCGTCGGAGCTCGCGTCCTTCGGTGCGTCTCCGAGCGGACGAACCGCGATCACCCGACACAGCGACACCTCGATTTTCTCGACCTCCGTTCGGGTCTGCGGTGGGCGCGATGCCGACGCCTTCGCACTCGCGCTCGCACTGGGCGGAGGGGTGGGCTCGGGCTTTCCGCACGCGCTGGCGAGGAGGAGCGAAAGGGCGCTCGCGAGGCCGGGCCGGGCGCGCATCGCAATCAGCGCTCGGCGGGCAAAATCAACGTCTTGCGGTCCTCGTCGTCGTCTTCGAAGATTTCGCTCGTGATGTCTTCGGCGGCGAGCACTTCCTTCGCGGCCCCGAGCTCGCGGCTCGTCTCGGCGAGGCGGTCGGCGAGCACGCCGAGGAATTGCCAGAGGAGCTTCACCGCGAGCTGGTGCTCCTTACGCAAGATTTCGAAGAACTCCGTGCGCCGGATCAGCATGAGCTCGCTCGCGCCGTCGCTCGTCACAGTCGCGGAACGCGGTTGGCTGCGGACGAGCGCCATCTCTCCGAAGTGATCCCCCGGCTTGAAGACGGCGAGGTCGGCGCCTCCGCGGCTCACCTTCACCTGACCGGTGAGCACGATGTAGAGCTCCTCGCCCGTTTCGCCCTCGTTGATGATGCGTTCGCCGTTCTGGAAGGTCGCGACGTCGGTGACCTGCAGCACGCGCAGGATCTCGCGGTCGTTCAGCGGGCGGAAGAGCGGCATGCGCGCGAGGAGCTCGCGTTTGAGCTGGAGTTGTTTGGCGCGCGTCGAGTCCCGCGCCGTCACGTCGCCGACGGTGACGATGACGGCCGTGATGTTGTCCTTGCCGCCCTGCTCGTTCGCGGCGTCGATGAGGTTCTTCGTGGCGGCGTCGGCGTCGGGATTCGACAGCAGGCGGCCCAGCGTTTCGAGGTCTTCCTCGAAGTAGCCGCAGAGACCGTCGGAACACAAAAGGAAGCGGTCGCCCGCGACGAGATCGAGCACGAGCGTGTCGGGCTCCACGTGCTCGTACACCCCGACGGCCCGCGTGATGGCGTTCTTCTGCGCGATCTTTTCGACCTGCTCGCGCGACATCTTCTTCTTCTTGATGAGCTCGTTCCTCACCGTGTGATCCTCGGTGAGCTGCTCGAGCACGCCGTCGCGCAGGAGGTAGAGTCGGCTGTCGCCGACGTAGATCATGAAGGCTTGGGTGCCGACGACGAGCAGCGCGACGAGCGTCGTCCCCATCCCGCGCTTCTTCGAGTCGCCGGCCGCTTCGCCGTGAACACGATTGGAGGCGCGGTTCACGGCGAACTCGAGCACGTTGAGCACGTCGCGCTTGCTGACGCGCGCGCCGCCCTTCGCGCCGGCGACGTAATCGCGAAGGATGTCCGCTTCTCGCTTGATCTCTTCGTGGAGGGTGCGCACGGCGAGCGCGCTCGCGACTTCACCCGCGGCGTGGCCGCCCATGCCGTCGCAAACCACGAACAGCCCGAGCTTCTTGTCGACGAGGAAGTTGTCCTCGTTGTGCTCGCGCTGCCGCCCCACGTCGGTGAGCGCGGCGAACTGGATCTCGGGAGTGCTCATCCAGCGGTCCAGGATAGCCAGGATGCGGCGCCTCGGGAAGCGCGGCGGCGCGAGGGGGATTTGGGCGGTCATGTCAGCCGTCAACCCAGCGCTCCTCGCTCGAACAGCGAGGTCGCGCCGCCGCGCGCCACGATGACGTGGTCGAGCAACGGCAGCCCCACGACCTCGCACGCCGCCGCCAGGGCGCGCGTCATGCACACGTCTTCGGAGCTCGCCCGCGGGTCGCCGCTCGGGTGGTTGTGGACGAGCAGGATCGCGCTCGCGGCGTCACGAAGCGCCGGGCCGAGCACGTCGCGCGTCGTCAGGGCGCAGCCGTGGAGCCCGCCCTGCGCGACGCGGCGCGCCGACTTCAAGCCGTTGCGCCCGTCGAGCGAGAGCAGCCACACCTCTTCGTGATCGAGCCCCGCGAGGCGCGGTCGCGCCCAACCGACGACTTCGTCGAACGACGCGAGCACGGGGTTTCTGTGGGCGAGCGAGGAAATCGTTGCGCGGCGTCCGAGCTCGACGGCGGCGGCGAGACGCGTCGCCTTCGCGGGGCCGAGCCCGCGGCGCGCCGCGAGCCCGTGGGGTGCGGTGCGGGCGAGCCCCTCGAGCCCGCCGGTTCCGTCGAGGAGCTCGCGCGCGAGGTGCGTGACGTTTTCTCCCGCGCTGCCGGTACCGAGCACCAGGGCGACGAGCTCCGTGTCGGAAAGGCGGCTGACATCGCCGAAAAGCGCGCGTTCGCGGAGATCGAGCACGAAACCCGGGGATTGCATTCGCCGTGCCGGTGCACAGATTGAAGAATGCACGTCGTTTTTCGCCGCTCGGAGGGCCGTTCGCCAGCGGCGGCCGGACGGCGAGCGGCTCGAGTGTGACGAAACCGTCGCAAGGAATACGACGTATCCCCCCGTGGTATGGGTGCGAGACGTCGCGAGGAGACCATGACGAACGATTCGAACCGAACAAGAACCCCACGCCGGACGAGCGCCCTCCTGCTCTCGCTGGCCCTCTTCGCGGTCCCGCTCGGTGGCTGCGGCTACAACGAGGTCGTGGAGCGCGACGAAGACGTGAAGGCGGCGTGGGCGGAGGTCGAAAACCAGTACAAGCGGCGCGCCGATCTGGTTCCGAACCTCGTCAACGTCGTAAAAGGCAACGCGAACTTCGAAAAATCGACGCTCGAGAGCGTCGTGGAAGCGCGCTCGAAAGTGGCCGGCGTCAAGGTCGATCAGTCGGTCATCGACGACCCGGCGAAGCTCAAGCAATTCGAGGAAGCGCAGCAGCAGCTTTCCGGAGCGTTGTCTCGGCTCATGGTCGTGGTCGAGCGTTACCCCGAGCTCAAGGCGACCGACTCGTACCGCGATCTCCAGGCGCAGCTCGAGGGCACGGAGAACCGCATTACGGTCGCGCGCAAGCGTTTCATCGAGTCGGTCTCCGACTACAACAAGGTCGTGCAGGTCTTTCCGAGCAGCATCGGTGCGAGCCTGCGCGGTAAGAGCGTCCGGCCGACGTTCTCGGCTCCGGCCGGCTCCGACAAGCCGCCCGAAGTGAAGTTCTGAGCGCGGGAGGTCGGGTGAAGCGGCTCGTCTGGATCGCGTTCGCGGCGCTCGTCGCGTTGCTCTCGGTCGTGTCGCGGGCGGAAGCGCTCGAGGTGCCGAAGCTCGCCGGGCGCGTCAACGACCTGGCCGAAATCGTCCCGGACGAGGCGGAGCGGCGCATCACGGGCAAGCTCGAAGCCCACGAGAAAGCAACGGGCCAGCAGTTCGCCGTGTTGACCTTGAAGAGCCTGGAAGGCGACGCGCTCGAGGACTTTTCGATCCGGACGGTCGAAGCGTGGAAGCTCGGAAGCGAGAAGAAGGACGAGGGCCTCTTGCTGCTCGTCGTGAAAGACGATCGCAAGGTGCGCATCGAGGTCGGCCACGGGCTCGAAGGCAGCATCACCGACGCCTATTCGTCGCGGCTCGTGCGTGAAGCGATGGCGCCGCGTTTCCGAAACGGCGACTACGCCGGCGGCATCGAGGCCGCGCTCGATCTCTTGATTCGCCACGAAACGACGGGCGCCTCGCTCCCGGCACCCGAGGAGACGCGCCGGCGCCGGACGAGCCCGTCCATTCCGTCGTTCTTCGGCCTCCTCTTGTTCGTCGTCCCGTTCGTCCTCCCATTTTTGTACATCGGCCGGCGCGGCGGCCGGTCGTGGAGAGGCGGTCGAGGCATCGGAAGTCTGGGCGGCTTTTACGGCGGGTACGGGGGAGGCTCGTTCGGCGGGGGATTCGGGCGGTCGGGTGGTGGATTCTCGGGCGGTGGATTTTCGGGCGGCGGCGGCAGCTTCGGCGGCGGCGGCGCGTCGGGATCGTGGTGAACCGATGAGCCTGCTCTCCGAGTCCGATCTCCGCCGCATCGAGGACGCAATCCGCGAGGTCGAAACGAAGAGCGCGACCGAGCTCGTCGTCGCGGTCGTGCCGAGAAGCGCCGACTATTGGCAAGCGCGTCTGGTCGTCGCCGTCGCCTGGTCGCTCGCGACGGCACACGCCGTGCTCCAGTTCCGTCCGGACGTGCCGCCGCTCGTCGCGATCTTGCTCGAGGTCCCCGTGGGAGTCCTCACGTTCTTCCTGTTCGGGCGCGGCGCGCTGGCTCGTTTGTTGCTCCCGCGGGGCGCAGCGGCCGAAGCCGTGGAGCGACGTGCACTCGAGCTTTTCGCCGCACAGGGGCTCACGAAAACGCGCGACCGGACGGGTATGCTCATTCTGCTGTCCGAGCTCGAGCATCGCGTCGTCATTCTCGGCGATCGTGGAATTCACGAGCGCGTGGGGGACGCGGGTTGGCGAGAGCACGTGGACCACGTCATCGCCGCCATCCATCGCGGCGAAGCGGCGCGCGGCCTGCTCGAGGTGATCGAGCGCCTCGGCGCCAAACATGCCGAGCTCAATCCGGTGCGCCCGGGCGATACCAACGAGCTTCCGGACGGAGTCGTTCGCGGTTGACCGCGTCCGGAGGCGTCACTCGACGCGCACGAGCACGCCCGGGGGCAACGATTCCGCGAAATCGCGCGTCGCGGCTTCGACGAGCTCGCCGTCTCGCGCATCGAACGTGATCTTGGTCTTGTAGCTCGGCTCGAACCAGCGCGGATACGAGCCGACCTCGACGCCGGCATGGCGGCTCACGACGCCGTCGATGAGCGGCTTCAGGCGCGCTTCCTCGAGCAGCGTGTAGACGGCGCGGGACACGAAGGGCGCCGGACCGCGGAGCCACGTGCGCACGGTCGCGAGCTTCTCGCGAAAGACCTCCGGTACGCCGGGCAGCATCCAGACGTTCTTCATCACGGGCACGGGCCAGGCTCCGTCGGGCGACTCCGCGAGCTCCGAGCCCCTCGGGACGAGCGCCATGCGCAGGTGGTCCGGCGTGCAGCGCTCACCGTACACGCTGCGGAGCAGCGCCGCGAAGGTAGGGTCGAGCGTGGGCTCGGTGCCGAAGGCGCGCGCGACCGCCTCCACCGTCACGTCGTCGTGCGTCGGCCCCACGCCGCCGCTCGTGAACACCACGCCGTACGCCGCCGAAAGCGCGGCGATTTCGCGGCTCAGCACGTCGAGCTCGTCGGGCAGCACGAGCGCGCGTTCGAGCCGAATGCCGAGCGCCCGCAGCGTGCGGGCGAGCTCGACGAGGTTCGCCTCGGCAACTTTTCCGCTCAAGAGCTCGTTACCGACGAGCGCGACGGCGGCGGTCTCGACGAGGGCGCGCTGCATCGAACTACTCGGGCTCGAGCTCCTTCACGACGGGTACGCCGTTCTCGTCGACACGCACGAGCTCCTCGACACGCTTCTCGGCGGCGTCGAGCCGTTGCTGCGCCGCGCGCGCGAGCCCGACGCCTTCTTCGAAGAGCGTGAGGGATTCTTCGAGTCCGAGCTCGCCGCTTTCGAGCTTCTCGACGACTTCGGTGAGGCGGTGCAGCGACGCTTCGAACGACGGTCCCGCCGGGTTCTCGCCGTTCGTCTCGCGTTGGTCGGTTCGTTCGGTCGCGTCGCGTCGCTTGCCGTTCATTTCGTCCTGCGTTCCGAAGAGTCGCCGCCGGGAGCCGCCGAGGCAAGGGTTACGCGGGAGAGGCCGCCGGGCAGCCCCGCGAGCGTCACACTGCCGTCCGGGTCGGGGCAAAGCGGAAGCGCGAGCCCGCTCGAGGTGACGATGACGACGGCGCCGGTCGCCTGCGACGG
>DASUTR010000962.1:0-2871 GCA_036374535.1 Polyangiaceae bacterium | reverse complement strand
CCGCGAGCGTCCGGGAGTCGCGGTTCCACGAGGCGAGCCGGCGCACGATGGCGCTCGTCGCGCGCTCGTCGCCGAAACGGGCGAGCGCGATGCACGACTGCCAGCCGAGCGTGTCGACCCGCACGCCGAAGAGCCCGAACGCCCGCCGCGCGAGCCCGAGACGCGCCGCCTCGAGCCCGTGCTCGGCGGCCGTCTCGATGGCGGCGAACACGTCGGCCTCGCTCGCGCGGAGCGTGCCGTCGATCACGTCGACGAGCGCTCGTTCGGCCGCAGCGTGACGGCGCGCTCCGAGAAACAGCGCCGCGGTCACGCGGGCCGGCGCGTTCGGCTCCGCGAGCACGCTTTCGGCACGCGCGCGCAGCGACGAAGGGGGCTCGGCATGCTCGAAGCGCCGCCACGCGAGCCGAAACGCCATCGCACGGACCTCGGGGTCGTCGTCGGCGCTCGCTCGCTCGAGCGCGGCGACGGCGTCGTCTCCGCCGAGCGCGTCGAAGGCAATGAGCGCTTGGAAGCGGAGCGCCGCCTGCTCGTGACCCATCAGCGCGCGCAGCGCGTCGAGGACGTCGCTGTCGCCGGGCTCGCAGACCTCGCCGAGCGCGAGCACGGCGCGCTCGGCCACACTGATGTGCGCATCGTCGAGCGCCGCGAGCAGCTCGACGCGGGCCTCGCTTGCGCCGGCGTCGGCGAGCGCAATCGCGGCGTCGGTGCGGACCTCGGCGCTCGCGTCGGCGAGCAGGACGCGCGTGAGCGCACGGATGGCGCGTGCGCGCTCCGGACCCGCCGTCAGGCGCACGAGGTCGACGACCGCGGAGCGCCGCACGTGGGCGCGCGCGTGCTCGATGTCACGAAGCGCGGCTTCGATGGTGCGCGGAAGCGAGGACGGGCCGAGCATGGGCGCGCGGCACGTCTAGCCGCCGGCGCCCCCCGGTCCGGCGCCCGCGGAGCCGCCCGAGGGAGCCCCGCCCGTGCTCGGAGTGATCTCACCCGTGCAAACGTCGTTCGAGCGACCCGGAAGCGGCGGCGCTCCCCCTTCGCCGTCGGGATCCTCGCCGCCTTCGTTGATCTTGGGCAGCGGGTTTTTCACCTTCGGCGGCAAGCCGCAGATGCGCGAGAACGGGTGATCGATGACCTCGGCGTTCCAGGCGCTGCGCGGGTCGAGGCACTTGTACCCGTCGCGCTCGCGGCAATCGTTGTTCTTCTTGCACTTCTTCAAGCAGTAGGTGCGCGCGTACGGGCCGGCGCCGAGCGGATCGTCGCAGCCCTCGAGCGGCGACCGCTCGTTGCCGAACTTCACGCAGACGGCCTCCTCGGGGCACTCGTCCGGCTCGCAATTGAAGATGGTGCAGTACCCGGTCGGCTCCTGGGTGATGTCGCAGATCCGGTCGCCGACCGGAGAGCAGTCGACGGACGTTTCGCACGGGTCGCCGATTTCGGGCCGGCATGCGGCCAGAAACAGCGCGAGAACGAAGCCGAGTCGAAGCTCCACGGGGGGCCCTCTCTAGCATTTGATTTCGGGTGCCGGCGACCTCCTTTCCACGGGGACGCGTGCTCGGAAGTGCTATCAGTCGCCCGGCATGCCGGCCGGAACGAACCCCGACCACAGCACGAAGCTCGCCGCGAGCGCCCTCCTCGCGCTGCTTGCCGGGGCCTGCGGGGGCGCGACTCCCCTGCTCCACCCGGCCCACACCCTCGCGCCCGGCAAGGTGACCTTCGGAGCCGGCGTGAGCAGCACCTTCCTCGCCGGCGACGCAAAAACCGAGCTCGACGAGGCACGCGCCATCACCTCGTCCGGCATCGCGAGCTCCGACGCCGAGCGCTCCCAGGTGGTCAAGGGGACCATCACGACGGTGCTCGCGGCGCCGGGCCTCGCTCCGTGGATCGGCGCACGCGCCGGCGTCGCCGAGCGGACGGAAGCGGGCGTCGCGTACACGGGGCGCTGGGGTCGCATCGACGTGCGCCACGCGCTCGAAGATCGCAAGCTCGCGCTGAGCTTCGGTGTCGCCGCGCTCGCGCTCCTCGCCCATCCTTCCTCCGATCCCGACGAGCCGAGCGGCGCGCCGAACGAGCTCGGCGGCGTGGACGCGAGCGGCGCGTACGGCTTCGGCTTCCAGGTTCCGGTGCTCGTCGGCTACCGGAGTGACGCGGAGCTCGTTCAGGCATGGGGCGGTTTGATCGGCACCTTCGAGCAAGCGATGGGCACCGTCGTGCTCACCAAAGCGCCCGCGGAGCCGCCCGATCCCACGGAGCCCGACGACGACAACGTCGACGAAGCGGACCTCGACGCGCATCGATTTTCCGGTGCCGCCGTGCTCGGGCTCGCGGTCGGCATTCAACCGATCTGGGTCGCGGTCGAGCTCACGGGTCGTTACTTTTCACTCGAAGGCAGCCTGAAGGACGGCGCGACGCGCGCACGCGGTGAGCTCACGGGCCTGAGCCTCGAGCCCGCCGCCGCGATCATGGGTCGATTCTAGCCTGGCGAAATTCCGAACCTTCGGGATGTCGTTCAGTAGGTGCTCAAGTATGCAAGGCACGCACACGCGGGACGCGCGCACGGGAGTTTTCATGAGCGAAACAACCCCGTTCGTGACACTCTTGAATTTGTATGGTTCGAAAACTTAGCGCTCGTTTGCTCGCTCTCACCGGCTGCGCCGTGTGGGCATGCACACTTCCCGAAACCGCGCAGCCCCCCGCCGACGCCGGTGTGGGCGGCACCTCGATGGGCGGCACGGCGACGGGCGGTTCGGCGACGGGTGGCACGGCGACGGGTGGCACGGCGACGGGTGGCACGGCGACCGGCGGCACGGCGACCGGCGGCACGGCGACGGGTGGCACGGCGACCGGCGGCACGGCGACCGGCGGCACGGCGACGGG
>DASUTR010000961.1:0-3192 GCA_036374535.1 Polyangiaceae bacterium | reverse complement strand
AGCTCTACCGGCGCACGCGGCCCTGAGGCTGTCCTCTTCGCGAGACTTCGCCGAAGAGCGCTACTCCGCCGCCGGCGCCGCCAGGAGCGCGGGCGCATGCACGGCGAGCAGGCTCTCTTCGGCGGGTACGCCGAGCCGCAGCGGGAAGCCGTAGTGGCCGGTGCCGCGGTGCACGTAGAGCTTGTCCGCGCCGCGTGCCCAGAGGCCGTGATCCGGGATTTTCGCGAACAGTCGCATGAGCGTCCAGGGAAGCCCGAGGCTCACGAAGCCGACCTGGCCGCCGTGCGTGTGGCCCGAGAGGACGAGATCGGCTTCGCCGACGGGAAGATGCCGGAACGCTCCAGGATCGTGAAGGAGCGCGAGGCGGAAGACGCCGGGCAGACGGGGGTGCGCGGCCGAAACACGGGCTAGGTGAGCGGCGCGCTCGCGCCAGACGAAATCGAAACCGAGCACCTGAACGAGCCCGGCGTCCGTCGGTACGATTTCCGCTTCGTCGACGAGGAGCCGCACTCCCGCGCTCGCGAGCGCGTGGCGCACCGTCGCGGGCGCTTCGTGGTCGTGATTGCCGAGGCACGCGAAGACTCGGCCGGGCAGGGCGCAGAGCGGCGCGAGGGCGCGTTCGAGGAGCGCGGGGTGCGACTGCGACTCCATCGTCAGAAAATCGCCCGTGAGCAGCACCAGATCGGGCTTTTTTTCGACGGCGCGCCGGCAAATGCTCGCGAGGCGCTCCGCCGACATGAACGGGCCGAGATGCGGATCGGTGATCTGAACCAGGCGCAACGGGCGGGCGACGCGCGCGCCGCTGTACTTTCGGCGCGGAACCCGAACGGGCAGCGCGGCGGACGTTGCGTCCGTGACGGGTGCTTCGACCGTGAGATCGACGACTTCGCTCCGGGAGCTCAACGACTGCAGCATGCCCACGAGCGCCAACGCGTAGGGCAGCCACACGCCGGGAAGCTCGTAGCCGAACGCTGCAGCGAGCACCCACGGCAGGGCGAGCAGGGTGCCCGCAGCGAAGAACGCCGCCGGCCAGCTCACGAGCAGCCGGTAGAGAAACGCGCGGGGACGCGGACGGACGAGCAGCGTGCGGCTCACGAAAACGGTCGCGTGCAAGAGCACGAACGCGACGAAGAGCGGCCCGGTGAAGCGGCCGACGAGAGCGCTCGTGAACAGCACGTGAAGGCCGAGCGTCACGCCGTTGAAGACGGCGAACGGCACGCCGCGAAACACGCGCGCGACGACGACGGCGATGGCCCAAGCAGCGAGGGAGGCGAGGACGAACGGGGTCACGCGGGGGCGAGCTCGGGGCCGAACGGCGGCCTACGGGAACCTACTACTCCTCGCCTCGCCGCGAGGTTTCAGGCCCGCCCGAGGTCGGGCTCGAAGCGCTCAGAGCTGCCACAGGCCCACGGCGCGGAGCGAGACCAGGGCGCCCACGGCGGGTGGGTCGTACGCGACCCCGACGCCGTCCACGGCGAACTCGTGGCGTCGGATCGGAATCAGCGCTGCCGCGCCGAGCTCCCAGCCGAACCCCGGGGTTACGCTGCGGAGCGCGAGCTCGGCGGGAAGCGCGAGCCACGGCGTGGCGGCGCGTTCGTCGTGCGTGTAACCGTGCCCTTCACCCACGAGGACGCCGGCGTAGAGCCCCGAGCACACGTCGAAGCGCACGGACGCGCCGCGCAGGGGCGAAAGACAGAGTCTCGCGAAGCCGCTCGCGAGCGATTGCCGCACCTCGCCCGGGCCGAGCTCGGTCGAGCGGGGGAAAACGGCAAGCGCGCCCACGCTCGTACGAAACCGCGAGAGTTCGATACCGGCGTCGCCGAGCAGGGCGGGCGCGGCCGGAGCGAGCACGCCGAAGAGCGCGCCGCCGCCGAGCGCGAGCGTGGCGTAAGAGCGGGAGGGTTCACTCGCGGACGCTGCGGGCGGAGTTCGATCCGCCGGCTGTGTCGTAGTCGGCGGAGCCGGCGGCGGCTTCGGTGGACCGGCGTTCGCGTCGAGCAGGAGCGCGAGCGTCACCGCCGTCGCCTGGGCGAGCGCCGCGCACCCGGGCCCCCGATCCTCGAGCACGCGTGAGCTCGTGCCGTCGGTCGAGCGGATCGCGGCGGAGAGTCCCCGCGCGTCGCGCGAAAACGTCACTCGATAGCGCGCGGCGTCGCCGGCCTCGCCGCGAATCGCTTCGATGCTCGCGAGGAGCGCGGCTTCGTCGGGGCAACCTTCGGCGCCGGGGCCCCGCGTCACGCGGAACACCGCCGCCCCCTCCGCGCGCAGCGTGCCCGCGAGCGCGCACAGAACGCCCAGAATTCGCACGCTTTTTCCGAGATTCGGCATCCGGGCGCACGCGAGAGTAACTCCCACGGGAAAGCCGGCGCATTTTTTGTGATCGCGAGCGCCCGATCGCTCCACGCACTCGTCGAGTGGTATCGTTTTCGAGAGCAACCGTTCGGGTATGAGCCGTCCCACTCCGGAATTTCGCGCCATCTATGACGCTCATTTCGATTTCGTGTGGTGCTCGCTCCGGCGTCTCGGCGTGCGGGAGGCGGACGTGCTCGATCTCGCGCAAAAAGTGTTTTTGACGGCGCATTTCAAGTTGTCCGAATTCGAAGGGCGTTCGCGGCTCTCGACGTGGCTTTTCGGGATCTGCCAGCGAGTCGCGAGCGATTACCGGCGCTCCGCCGTGTTTCGGCGCGAGGTCGCTACCGACGCCACGGAGGTGGAGCTCTACGGCGCGGCGAAAGACGACGCGGCGAGCGGCGCCGAGCTGCGCCAGCAGTCCGAGCTCGCCGAGGCCATTTTGGACAAGCTGCCGGAAGAGCAGCGCGTCGTCTTCGTGCTGTTCGAGCTCGAAGAGAAATCGGGCCAGGAGATCGCCGAGCTCCTCGACGTTCCGGTCGGCACGGTTCGCTCGCGCCTAAGGCTCGCGCGGGACGCGTTCTCGCGCGAAGTGAAGCGAGCCGGGCTCGCCGCTCGTGGCGCGCGCAAGGAGGCGGTATGACGACCGATCCCGAGCGGCTGCTGCACGCCGTCGGAACCGAGCCCGCCGAACGGGAGCTCTTGGCGAGCGTTCGCGACGTGCACGCGCCCGGCGGGGCGAAGGAGCGCGTCTGGAGCGGCATCGCAGGAGAACTCGCGGCGGGCGTCATGGTCGGCACGGTGGCCGGTACTGCCGCCGCGACGAGCACGGCCACGGCCAAG
>DASUTR010000960.1:0-2014 GCA_036374535.1 Polyangiaceae bacterium | reverse complement strand
GCTCGTCGACTACCTGTTCAAGTCGACGGTCGCTCGCGAGATCCCACGCGAGCGGCTGGGTGAGTTTTTCGCTGGTTACTACGCCGTCATCAATGCTGCCGCTCTCGGGCTCGAGCTGTTCGTTGCGCCGAGGCTGCTTCGCTCGGCAGGGATCCAGCGGATCGTTCTCGTCATGCCCGCCCTGCTCCTCGTGACCTCGCTCGGATTCGCGACGGCGGGGACTCTCGTCGCCGTCCTCTTGCTGCGGGGCGCGGACGGTTCCCTCAGGCACTCGGTGAATCGAGTCGGAGTGGAGCTCCTCCACCTTCCACTCGATGTCGATTCACGCGCAAGGCTTCGAGCGCTGAGCGAGGCCGGAGGGCTTCGGGTTGGCCAGGCTCTCGCATCGCTCCTCGTGCTGGTTGCCGTCGGCTTCGGTCTGGCTGGCCGGGTGCTGCCCTGGGTGCCGGTTGTGCTCTCGCTTGCCTGGCTCGGGATCGCGCTCCGTCTGGAGGGTGTTTACGTGGGCCGCTTGCGCCACGGCATCGAAAAGCGCTTTGGAAGGACGAACGTGCCGGAGCCGAAGTTCGACCGCGCTTCGCGACGGGCCGTGCGGCGAGCTCTCCGATCCAGCGTGGAAACGGAGGTGCTCGCCGGGCTCGACGCCGTTCTCGCGCGCGAGCGTCCCGAGCTGATCCCCGTCTCGATCCTCGAGCACCCGTCGTCGAACGTGGTGCTGAAGGCGCTCGAGGCAAATTGGAACCTCACGCGGAGCAACGTGGCGTCGGCCATCGCCCGCCTGCTCGATCATCCGAACCCGGAAGTCCGTGCTGCCGCGCTTCGCCTCGACATCGCTCATGGTGCAGAGCCCGACGTGCTCGTTCGCTGCGCCGAAGACGAGAGCAACGCGGTGCGCGTTACTGCCGTGGTTGGTCTCGCCCGTCTCGGTGGCGCGGACGAGAGTCGGGTGGCGGCGGAGCTCGCGAGAACTGCAGCGGGCAAGGACGCGTTCGGGCTTCGCGCATTGTCCCGCGCCGCGGGCTTGCTCCCGGCGCGAAAATGGCAAGCCTTGTTGCTGCGCATCGCGGACGCTCCCGACGCCCGAGCGGCTGCGCTCCTGTCGATGGCGTTCGCAGAAGCGCCGGATGCAGCGCACCTTCCCGCTCTCATCGCCCTTTTGGGACGCCGCGAGGCGCGAGCAAACGCTCGAAAGGCGCTCGTCCTCCTCGGCGGTCCGGCGCTCGGGGCTCTGTCGCGCGCGCTCGAGGACCCAGAGACGCCTGCGGCGATTCGGATCCACCTGCCGCGCACCATCTGCCGCTTCCATGCACCCGAAGCCGCCGTAGCTCTGCAGCGGGCGTTCGTGGCACGGCCGGACGACGCCGTCGGCTTCAAGAGCCTGCGCGCGCTCGGTCGCCTTCGAGGTGACGACCCTCGACTGCCGATCGATCGAGCGTCGCTCGAGAGCGCGGCACTGCGCACGATCGAACGCGCCGTCGCGATGACATGCTGGCGGCGCGCCGTCGAGATTGCGCGCCAGCATCTTCCGGGAATGAACGACGCCTGCGCCGAGTTGCTTTCGAAGGCGCTCGCCGAGGAAGCCGGGCGCGCCCTCGAGCGAACGTTCCGGGTGATGCACATTCTGGAGCCGACGTGTGGGTTTCACGTGGTTTTCGTCGCGACGAGAAGTGGTGACCCCGACGTCCGCGCGCGCGGGCGAGAGATGCTCGAGCACCTGGCGCCGGCGACGCTCAAGCGGGCGCTGCTCGCGCTGTTGGACGAGGCGCCCACGTCCGCGCGTCTTCAGCGGCCGCTCGGCTTTCGGTTGCCCCCGGAATGCCTCCGAGCGCTCCGCCTCGTGAGGCCCCGCGGCGAACCGAACGCTTCGTTCGAGCGAGAGGCGCTTGCCACCTTGTCCGATTGTCTCGGTCACGCAGCTCGCCATCCGAACCCGCTGCTTCGCAGTCTGGCCGCGCGTCACGCGCGGAGGCTCGATCGTCGAGGGCCGGGAGCCTCCTGTGCGTAGGGATGCTCT
>DASUTR010000959.1:0-9010 GCA_036374535.1 Polyangiaceae bacterium | reverse complement strand
GAGCAACGCGAGCGCGGCAGCGGTGTTCTTGCGAGCGAGCTCGCGCTGCGCGGCCTGAAGCAGGCGCGTTTCCTCGGCCAGGCTCGTTGCCCCCGTCGAAACGACGGGAGACGTCGCGTGGCTCGCAGCCGGCGTGACGGGAGCAGCCGCCGACTTTTCAGGCGCGACGGCTGCGTTCGGTGAAACCCGCGCGGCGACGGGTGCCGTGTCCGGGCGCGACGCTCGACGCGGAACATCGGCGCGCGGTGTCTCGTGGAACGCTTCGCCGGTCGCGGGGATGGCGGGCGCTTCGCTCGCGGTGGCGGCGCGTTCCGCCGTCCGCGGCGGTTCGTTCGCCCGCTCCGCAGCGTTTGCCGGCGTCACGGCTGCGGCCACAACGGGCGCGCGCGCTGCTTCGGCGCGCCGATACGCCGAAACGAGGGCCGGCGACGACACCGCCGTACCGAGCCCGGCTCCGGTGGCGAGCCAAAGCGCAACCGACGCGAGCGTTACCTTACCGCCCGCCGCCGCACCGAACGCGACCGGCGCGCCGGCTGCGACACCGCTGCCGCCGAGCGTCGTTCCCGCACCCGCGAGCGCCGCAACGACACGACGCTTCACCCGAATGCGATCCGACGCGACGGGACCGTCCGCCGTACCGACGCGCCGAATCAGCGCCCTGGCCTCGCTGCTGAGCTCCTTCATCGCTGTCTCCATCCGTCCCGAGCGCGACGCCGTTTGAGAGCCGCCTCGAACTCGCTGCGGGCCGTTCGAAGCCGCGAGTACACCGTGTTCAGGGGAATATCGGCGATCTCCGCGATCTCCGGCGCGGTCATTTCTTCGAGCTCGGCCATCACGAAAACGGCGCGCTTTTCCGCATCGAGCTCGTCGAGGAGCCCGTAGAGAGCGCGCACGGCCTCCGCGCGGGAAGCCGACTCTTCCTGGTTGGTGGCGTCCGAGGCCACGTGGTCCGACAAGGGCTCTTCACGTCGGGTCGGCGCCCGCGCCGCGCGGCGAGCGACGTTCCACGCGATTCCGAACAGCCAGGTCTTCACCGTCGAGCGCCCTTCGAAATCCCGAGCGCGGCGATAAGCCACGAGAAAGACCTCCTGCGCTGCGTCGTCGAGGCCGCTCGCCGCCACGCCGAGGCGCCGCAAGCTCCGCCAAATGAAGTCGAAATGAGCTTCGTAGAGCTCTTCCCAGTTGGGAGCGAGCTCATCCGGAGGGACGAGTCGTTCCCCGGAGCGGCGCACGGATGCGTCGTCTTCCTGGGGGTCTGACGTGGGCCACGCGAGGGCCATCGCGTCTATGTGCCTCCTCCGGTCCCCATCCGTCACTCGAACTCCGTTTCGATCGCTAGTCCGAAGCGCCCCACCATGGGCGGAACCTCGTGCACGAGGCCGACATTTTCCAGTGTAAATTCCGTGCTTTGCGGCGAGTAGAGCAACCCCGCGGACGCCACGACCGAGAGTCCGTCGGTGGCCCGAATACGAGCCGCAACGGCGAGACCCCCCGCGAGCCAGAGCGCCGAGCCCTCGGTCTCCGTTGCCACGCCGAAGCCTGCGCCGTGCAGTCTCCCGACCTCGAGCCCGAAACAGCCTTCCATCTCGACCTCGCCTCGAAACGGCAAGAGGCAGGCCGCGGCCTGGGCGGCGATCAGATCGATGTAGCCGCCGCGTTCCGTTTCGGACGCGACGAACGTCCTCGCCGGGGGCAACCACAAGATGCCGAGCTCGAAGCGCGTCGTCTCGAAGCCGAACTCGACGCTGCCCCGAGGTCCGAGGCTCACGTCCGAGACGGTACCTACGTCGACGGTCACGCCGGCGCGCGCGGACCATGGCGGCGGCGGCGGGGGCGGAGGAAGAGGCGGCGGCGGCTCGTCCTCGGGATCGGTCGTGTCGAGCGTACGCACCGGCGGCTTCGGCGCTTCTGCTTTCTGCGCGGCTTCGGGCGGGGACGGCGCCGCACCGGCCAGGGCGCTCGTACCGGGCGCTGTTTCGCCGCGAGCCTGACGCTCGGCGAGCGTCGGATCGATGGCGAGCGCGAGGACGAGCGCGCCCGCGTCGCTGAGCTCCGCGCACGAGGGCGCCTGCATCGAACGGACGAAGCGTTGAGCGCGCTGGTGCGTCTCGAGCTCGAGCTCGAAGCGGAGGGCTTCGAGCCGTCGCACGGTGCCACGCGCTACGATGGGCTCGGGCTCGAGTGCCGCGACCGGGACGCCGAGCAACGCTTCGATGCGTTCGACGATTTCGACGCGGTTCGGGCATCCTCCCGGCGCGCTCCAGTCGAGTCGCAGCGCGCCGCGCTCGATGGGCTCGGCCGCCGAGAGCGGCGCGGCGGCGAGCGCGACCAGGACCAGGCGAGCGCCGAGCCGATATCGCATCGGCGTCCTTTCTACCAAAGCTCAGCCCAGCGCTCGGATGACTTCGGCAGGGTCGAGGACCGGCCGCTCGCACGCGTAGTTTCGGCAGACGTAGAGCGCGGCGCGCCCGGACACGTCCGTCTTTCCGGCGAGCAGCGGAAGCCCGGTGCGGGCCGGTTCGCCCGGCTCGACGTGCGCCATGACTCGGCGCGGAAGGTAGCGAGACGCGACGGCGGCTTCGAGCGCCTCGCGATCGGGCGCGCCGGAGCGTCCCGCGAAGACCAACTCGACCGGCGGGTCACGCAAGAACTCTGCCGCCACGAGCGTCGTCGCGAAGACCCGAGGAGCGCGCGACACCATCGCGCCGAAAGCGTCGAGCGCCGACGTGGCGCGTTCGGCGAGATCCGAACGATCGAAATGGCGGGCGAGGCGGGCGAGCGCGCGCGCGGCAACGGCGTTCGCGTTCGGCAGCGCGCCGTCGTGTCCCTCACGCGGCCGGGCGACGAGTTTTTCGTGCCCGCGCGCCGTCGCGAAGAACGCCCCACCGCCGTCGTCGCCGAACTCGGCGAGCAGGCGCTCGGCGAGCTCGAGCGCTCGATCGAGCCACGCGAGCGGTCCACCCGCCTCGTAGAGCGTGACGAACGCGTCGGCGAGATACGCATGGTCTTCGAGGCACGCGTCGAGGTGCGCGCGACCGTGGCGCGCGGTGCGATAGAGCCCGCCGTCCGGTCGTCGGAGCGTGCTCCACACGTACGCCGCGGCGCGCTCGGCCGATTCGAGGTAGCGCCGGTCGCGAAGCACGCGGAATCCCTCCGCCATGGCGCCGATCATGAGACCGTTCCACGCGGCGATCACCTTGTCGTCGAGGAGCGGCGGAACGCGCTTCTTCCGCGCTTCGTAGAGCGTTTCGCGCGAGCGCGCGAGCGAGGCTCCGAGCACTTCCGGTGTATCGCCGAGCGCCGCCGCGGCTTCCTCGAGCGTGCGGCGCCGAGAAAGCACGTTTTTGCCCTCCCAATTGCCCTCCGCCGTCACGTCGTAGAAAAACGCGAAGCGCTCGGCGTCGTCACGTTCGAGGAGCGACTGCACTTCGTCGAGCGCCCAGACGAAAAACTTTCCTTCCTCGCCTTCGCTGTCCGCGTCCGTCGCGGAGAAATACCCGCCGTCGATTCCTTGCATCTCGCGCAGGACGTAATCGAGCGTCTCCGTCGCGACGCGCCGATATTCCGTGTTCGCGGTGAGCTGGAAGCCTTCGAGGTAGGCGCGCGAAAGCTCCGCGTTGTCGTAGAGCATCTTCTCGAAATGCGGAACGAGCCAGCGCTCGTCGGTCGAGTAGCGCGCAAACCCGCCGGCCAGCTGATCGTACATGCCGCCGTTCTTCATGCCGTCGAGCGTCGTCGTGACGAGGCGGAGCGACAGCTCGTCGCGATGGCGATGATGATGGCGAAAAAGGAGCAAGAGCGCCGGAGTCGGAGGAAACTTCGGCGCTTCGCCGAAGCCGCCCCAGACGGGGTCGAAGCTCTGCGCGAGCGTTCCCACGGCTCGTTCCCAGGCGTCGTCGGCGATGCTCGCCGCGGGGGGCAGCTCGTACCCGCCGCGCACGTGAAGGGTAAGCTCGCTCGCTTGCTTCACGAGGTCTTCGCGCCGGGTCGTCCAGAGCTCGGCGATGCGCGCAAGCAACGTGGGAAAACCCGGGCGCCCGTACTTGTCGGTCGGCGGGTAGTAGGTGCCCGCGAAGAACGGCTCTTGCTCCGGCGTCAGAAACACCGTCATGGGCCAGCCGCCGCTCCCCGACAGCGCGACAGTCGCCGTCATGTAGATCTCGTCGAGGTCCGGTCGCTCTTCGCGGTCCACCTTGATGCTGACGAAGTGCTCGTTCAAGAACTTCGCGATCGCTTCGTCCTCGAAGCTTTCTCGCTCCATCACGTGGCACCAGTGGCAGGCGGCGTAACCGATGCTCAAGAAGATGGGCTTGTCTTCGCGCTTCGCGCGTTCGAGCGCCTCCGAACCCCACGGGTACCAGTCAACGGGATTGTGCGCGTGCCCGAGGAGGTACGGGCTCGTTTGGTTCGCGAGGTGATTCGGCATCCGTCGCGACAACGCTAGCTCGCGCGGGAGCGTCGGCCAAATGACCTCGACGCGGACGCTCTCCGGCAATCGGCGCGGTGAGCCGATGCTCATCGGCGACGACCACCACCTGGTGAGTTACGTCCCGTGGCGGAACGGCTTCGAGGAGGTCACGCGCGCCGGAGCACGATGGCGTGCTCCAGGCGCGGCCGATCGCGGAACGCTGCGCGCGTCGGGGCGTGAAAATGGGGGCGTTCTTGCGACGCCATGGCCGCGACGACGAGATGCGCGTCGTGCGCGAGCTCGGCGAAGAGCTCGTCCGAGCGTACCGCGCGATTGTCGAGCACCGAGTCGGCGGTCACGATCACGGCGCTCCCGCTCGGCTTGAGCACGCGCGCGAGCTCGGCGACCACCGAGCCCATCTCGCTGCTGAAGCGCCCGAACGCGTAACCGAACGAGCGCCGCCGCGCATGCCGTCGCGCGCCAATCTCGTTGTACTCGAGAGCACGCGCGTCGAGGCCGAGCCAGCGCATGCGCGCGCGATGGTGCTCGAGGTAGTCGTAGATTCCGGGGTACGGCGGCGAGGTCACGACGAGATCGACGGACTTGTCGGAGACCCGGAAGAGCTTCCTCGCGTCGGCGACGGCGAGACGCGGCGTGATGTCGCCGGGCGGTAGGAGCGCCGTCGCGTCCGCGAGCCGTGCCTCGAGATCGCGCGCTTTCTTGACGAAGAACTTGATGGGATAGCCGCTCGCGATCCGCTTCGGCGCGCCAAGATGCGTGGTGTCGCCGCCGCGCCTGCTGAATTTGGTGAGCGACGCCGACAGAACCAAGAGGAGCGCGCGGCGGAGCGCGGCGCCCTGGATCCGGCCGATCCCCTCGCGCAGCCCGTCGAGTTCGAGCAAGACGTGTGGCTCGAACAGCTCCACGTCTTCTTCGGGGTAACGCTGCGTCGCTCCGGCGCGCTTGCGCCGGCGATCGTCGGCATGCTCGGCGACGCGCTCGGCGGCCTGCCCGATGTCGCTCGTCCACGCGGCGCCTGGCGCCGACGCCTTGAGTCCGGCGAGCGCGACCGCGAGCGGGCTCAAATCGACGCCCACGGCGCGTCGTCCGGCGAGCCGCGTCTCGACCGCCACCGTGCCGCTGCCGCAAAAGGGATCGAGCACCGTGCCGCCGGCGGGCGACAGTGCGTCGATGAGTCGGCGCGCCGTAACGGGATGCAGGCGCGCCGGGTAGCTGTGAAAGCCGTGGACGTGCGGCAGCGTTTCTTCGTCGGTGGGTTCGACGGAGAGCGCAGCTTCGAGCGCGCGCCGCTCGTCGTCGGAACCACCGACGAGCTCGACCGCGCCGCCGACGTGCGAGAGCGCGCGGCGTCCACGTGCCGCCCCGACAATCCTAACGTCATCGTCGTCGTCATCGTCGTCGCGCCGCGCGCGCGCGCGATCACCGTGCCTCTTGCGAGAAAAACGGCTCGGGCGGCGATCCATGCCGCGAGGGACTACCACGAACCAAGCGCGGTAGTTGGGTTGCTCCTCACAAAAGCCGTCGCTAGGCTTTGCGCATGCTGCGCCTTCGAACCACGACGCATTCCCCGTCGACCGTTTCGCGCGCGGAACGCGCAAAGCCTCTTCGCTTCGTCGCGTGCGGCGCGCTCGCGCTGGCGTGCGGCTCCGAAAGCTCGTTCGACGGCACGAAGCGCGACAAGGCTACGGGCGGCTCGGCCTCGGGCACGAGCGGCGCAACGGGAAACGGCGGCTCGAGCGCCGGCGGCGACTCCGGGAGCGCAACCGGCGGCTCCGCGGGCAGCGCCGCCGGTGGCTCGGCAACGGGAGGAGCGGAGATGGGCGGCTCCGCGGGCAGCGCCGCCGGTGGCTCGGCAGGCTCGGAAACCGGCGGCACGGCCGGCAGCGTGACCGGAGGTTCGGCGGGCTCGGAAATGGGCGGAACGGCGAGTGGCGGCAGAGCCGGCTCGGGTGCTGCCGGAGCGGGAAGCGGCGGGGCACCGACGAATCCATCGCCGGGGATGTACGGAACGCGCGCCATGCTGCCGGCGGCGAACTCCGAAATGGCCGTCGCCGAAGCGAACGGCAAAATCTACGTGCTCGGCGGTTACCCGTCGAGTGGTGAGTCGGTGACGACGGTGCAGGTCTACGACGTGGCAACCGATATGTGGTCGATGGCCGCGGCGCTTCCCGAACCGCTCCACCATCCGGTCGCCATCGGCGTCGCCGGCAAGATCTACAGCCTGGGCGGGCAGATCGGGCGGTCCGCGTCCGTCGACACGAACCTCACGATCGTCTTGGACCCCGTCGCGAACATGTGGAGCACGCTCGCTCCCATGCCGACGGCCCGCGGCGCCGGTGCGAGCGCCGCCGTCGGGGACAAGATCTACGTCGTCGGCGGGCGCCCGCCGGCCGGAAACGCTTTCGAAGTTTACGACATCAGCGACAACGCCTGGACGCCGCTGCCCGATTTGCCCACCGCGGCGAACGAGCGCAATCACCTTGCAGCGACGGCGATCGGCGGCAAGGTCTACGTCGCGGGCGGGCGCTACGACGGCGGAAGCTTCAGCTCGCCCATGACCGATCGTCTCGATATCTACGATCCGGGGACCAATATGTGGACGCCGGGCGCGGCGCTTCCGCGGCCGCGCGGCGGCTTGAACGGCATCGCGGCGTTCGGCTGCTTTTTCACGTGGGGGGGCGAAGGCGGCAACATCGGCGAGCCGAACAACGTCTTTCCCGATCACGACGTGTACGACCCGCGGACCAATCAGTGGACGAGTCTTGCCGACCTGCCGACGCCGATTCACGGCGTCACGGGCGCGGCATTCGTGAACGGTCTCGTCTACATGCCCGGCGGAGGCACGCAGCAGGGCGGAAGCAGCGGTAGCCGCTTGTTCCAAGTGTACCGGCCGAACATGTCGTGCGAATGAAAGCGCGCGCCTTCGTTCCCGCCCCGGCCGTGTATACTCGGCGGCGGTGGAAGGTCCTGCGCGGTCGCTCGTTCTCGTCTTGATCGTCGCTGCGTGCGGCGGACGAAGCGTGCTCACGACGGACGGCGACGCGCCCGCCGAGGACGATGATCCCGGAGTGACCGGCGGACGTCCCGGCGCCGGCGGCTCGACGCCAGCGGGCGGCGCGTTCACCGGCGGAGCCTCCGCGAGCGGCGGCGCGTTCCCCATGGCCGGCACGACGAGCGGCGGCGCGTTCCCCATGGCCGGCACGGGAAGCGGCGGCGCTCCCCTCTTCTGCAGCGATCGCACGGGTTCGGTGCCACGCGACCAGGGGATCACCTGGGACGCGCGGGGCGTCATCGCGCTCGAGAAAAACGCTTTCGGCGTTCAGGGCAGCTGGTTTACCGCCGACGATTGCGGAACCGTCCCTGCGAGGCTCGCCTGCACGACGAGAGATCCGTCGTTGACGGGGCCGGACGGGCAGATGGGCTGGGCAACTTCGGAACACCACGTCTGCGCGCGCGGCATCGCGCCGCAAGTCGCCAGGAAGGAGGACGGTTCCTTCGCGTACGCCGAGCAGTGGGGCTTCTTGTCGGGCTTCACGTTCAACCACGGCATGCCGTGGAACGCGCGAGAGCGCTGCGTGTACGGCATCGCGTTCGATGTGGCGGGCATGGCGCCCGCCCTACTTCGCGTCAACCTGACGACGAGCGTCACCCAGGGTGTGGCGCATTTCTTGGAGGTCCCGGTGCCGAGGCAGGGGCCGGTCTCAGTCGCGTTCACGACGTTCAAGCAGGGGCCCTGGGTCCGAAATCCCACCGCGCTCGACCCCGCGCTGCTCACGTCGCTCGAGTTCCACGTCTATACGAACCAAGCGGCGCCGACGCCGTTCTCTTTTTGCGTCTCGAACGTGAAGTTCCTCTACGAGACGTTGCCGGATTCGCCGTAGTCACGCTCACGAAACGTGGCGCCCCCGAAGCTTTGTCGGTGCGTGACAAACCGAGCCCCATTCAGGGCGTGGAGCTCTGGGTCCCGAACGGAGACGCGCTCGGCCTGCGCAGTGGAGCGTACGGACGACACGTCGAGTTCGCTCGCGTGAGCGCGCGGTCGCGGTTCCGCCGCGGCGAAGGACTGCCGGGCGCCGTCTGGGCCACCCAGCAAGCGCTCGTTTGGCGCGACCTCGGTTCGCATTTCGTGCGTGCCGAGTACGCTGCCGCGGCGGGCATCGACGCGGCGCTCGGGTTTCCGTGGTTCCAGGGTCGCGATCTCGTCGGGGTCCTCGTGTTTCTCCTCACGGCGTCCGCGACCTCGCCCTCCGCCATCGAAATCTGGAATCACGACGAGTCGATGGACGTGCTGCGCCACGGCGGCGGGCTCTACCCGAACGCGAAAGAGTTCGAGGAGCTGAGCAAGCTCCTCCAATTTCCCTACGCGGCGGGGCTCCCCGGCCTCACGTGGTCGCGCGGCATTCCGACCATTCTCGACGACGTCGGAGCCTCGAACGAGTTCGTACGCGCCGAGAGCGCCCGCCGGCTCGGACTGAAACGCGCCCTCGGCGTTCCCATTTACCGCGAGCGCCGCGTCGCGCACGTGCTCGCGCTGATCGCTTCCGGAGCCGACTGTTTCGTGCGCGGCTGCCAGCTCTTCGG
>DASUTR010000958.1:0-6834 GCA_036374535.1 Polyangiaceae bacterium | reverse complement strand
ACCGCCTGGGCTGTCCTCGTCCGTACAACCGACCATCGTTGCCACGGTCGCGCCGACGAGAAACGGGACGAGGGTGCGCCATTGCGAGGGGCGCCGCATCCACGTTCGTCGACCGATGGAAACCCGAAACCGCACCATCACCCGGAACCGTCGAACACTATACTACGGCGCGCCGACGCGCGCGAACGCGGCGTGGCTCGCGAACAAAAGCGACCAGCCGAAGGGGAGCCGCCGTAGCTCGGGCATGAAGCGAAAGTTAGAGGTCGGAGGCACGGCGAACGCGCATCCGGGGTTCGGCGGCACGCTCGTCGTGCTGGCTTGTGCGATGGCACTCGGGTGCGGCAGCGGCGCCGAATCGGCGACCGGCGAGTCGTCGCCGGCGACCACCGGAGGCCCGAACGGGCTCGATGCGGCGAGCGCCGAAAGCGCTTCGCGAAGTCCGGCGGAGATCCTCCATCGCTTGTTCGAGCGCATGGACGCCGTGGGACCGGGAAGTGAAGGCGCATTCCAGGCGGAGCTCCGCGACTTTCTCGCGACGGAGCGGCCGATGGCGACGCTGAAGACGAGCTATGCGGCGATGCCGAAACAGGCGACCGGCAACCGCTGGCGAGCCGTCTACGTCGCCGGCCGAATCAAGAACGCCGACTCGCTCGCGTTTCTCGAGGAGATAGCGCTGGGTGCGCCCGAGATCGACCCCGCAGCCGTCGGCGAGCACGCGGGCGATCGGGGATTTCGCCTGCGTTACACGGCGGCGGTGGGTATCGTCGACTCGTTCAAGGCCCGCGTCGAGGGTGCCGACGCGAGAGTCCACACCATCTTGAAATCGGCGGACCCGCAGGTAGCGCAGCTTGCCGGTGTCGAGCTCTTCAGCTCCGGCGAGCTCACGGCGAAGCACCGAACGACGCTCGAAGCGCGCGGTATCTCGGCGAACTTCCGGCGGTTCACGGAGGCCGAGCACCGCGAGCTCATGAGCGTGAAGCCGGAGCTCACGGGACATCGGCAAGCAAGCACGAGGAAAAGGCCGCTTTCGAACAGCGTGCCCGCTTTGGAGGAAGTCCAATGAAACAGTCTACGCGTCACGTCATCGCCGGTGGATTCTTCGCGCTCTCTCTTGCGGCGGCGCTCACGCCGGCGTCCCAGGCTCGGGCGCAGGCGTGCGGTCGCACGGCGAGCTCGTCGCAGTTCGATTCGTTCTACGCGCCGCTCTGGAGCTGCCAGCAAGCACGAGTCGACGACATGTGGTCACGCTTCTCGTTCGACGAGGACGATTGGGACGGCGCGATGGGCTTCGACGACCCCTGCAACGATGCACGCCCGTTGAAGCGAACGTTCAACGCGCTCCAGGTCCTCGCCTACGGCGTGACGACGAGCCCGACCTGCAGCACGAGCAACTCCAACGTCGGCCACTGGGCGTACTGCTGGTCCGGCAACGCCATCGACGAGCTCGACGGCAGCTGCGCCACCGACGCCCGCGCCACCACCGTAACCGCCGTCGTCCTCGACAACTATACGGAGCTCAAGACTCCGTTCTTTTACGACGAAACCGTGGTTCAGCGCGCGGCAACCATCTTCCACGAGGCGCGTCACGCTCACGGGTGGTGCCGTCACACGGACGGGTGTCTCGACGGCAGCGGCAGCTGCGATCCCAATTGGAACAACGGCTGCGTCGGCGTGGGGAGCGGCTCCGGTTCCGGGGCGAACGCCTACAACGTGCGCTTCATGAGCTGGTTCGCGACGACGGCGCGCGCAGGTTGGATCAACGCTACGATCCGTGCGAACGCCGTCGCGGAAGGCAACTACTTCTTGTCGCGACGGTTCGAAACCGACCCCTGCTTCCGGCTCGACAGCAACGGGTTCTCGTTCAAGACGTGCTGACGAGTGGCAGCCGCGCTAGCGTGAAAGACGATGCGGAGCGCCGGACTTCTCGCCTTGTTCTTGGCGGCGCAGGCGCTCGCAGGCGTGCAGGGCTGTGCCGCGGGTCAAGACAAGAAGAGCCGCGAGCTCGTGACGGTTACGCGTCTCGCGCTAACGCCGGCCGGCAGCCTGTCGGTTTCGGACGACGGTCGCTACGAATTCGTGAATTTCACGTCGAAACGCGAGCACGACGGTAGGCTCTCGAGCTCGGAGCTCGAGGCGCTGAACCGTCACCTCGCCTCTCCCCGCATCGACGCCGTCTACGAAACGCGCGATCCCGACCCTGCTCGCTGCGAACGCGAGGAAGCCGGCCTCGTCCTCCACTCTCGCCTGGGAGCCGCCTGTTTCGTCACGACGAACGCCGCGGACCCTGCCGTGCGCGAGAGCCTCCAATTTTTCGCGACGCTCTTCGGGGCGAAAGCGACCGAACTCCGTTAGAGAGCCCGTGGCGTCGACCACCCGTCGTGCGGGCGCAGACGGTGGCGTCGTCGCAACCGTCGCACACAAAAAGCGACCCGAGGCGTCCGAGCGTCCGTACCCCCGAAAAGAACGGAGTCACCATGCTACGTGGAACTTTCCTCGGCTCACTGCTGCTTCTGCTGCTCTCCGGGTGCACCGCCGAGGTCGGCCGGAACGTACCGAGCGAGCGGTTCATCCAAAGCGAGCAAGACGCGTTGTCCGGCCAATCCTGGCGGCTATGGATGCCGGCGCCGGGCTCGGTCAACACGGCAATTCCCGTCTGCTTCGAACCGAACAGCGGGTTTACGGCGGCCGAGAAGACCGACATTCGAGCCAGGGCGGGTGCCTGGACCAGAGCGGCTTCGCGAATCACGTTCACCGGCTGGGGTGAGTGTGTGTACACGCCCACCGGTCCGCGCGGCAGCCTCGTGTCGCCTCGCGGAATTCACGTGAGCAAGGCGAGCAAGTGCGACGTCGACGGCGTCGGTACGGCCATTTCGGGCGTCAGGAATGGCCTCACGCTCATCGACCCGGGCTGCACCGTCCATGAGTTCGGCCACGCCCTCGGTTTCACCCACGAGCAGGAACGTACGGACAACACAGTTTGCTTCGCGGACCGAACCCAGTCCGAGCCCGACCTCGGCATGACCGACTACGACAATGACTCCGTCATGAGCTACTGCGGACCAGGCACGGACTCGCTCACGAACCTGGACCTCCTTGGTGCCCAGTCCGTGTACGGGCATTTCAATCAGAGCCTTCCGTATTCGAACCTCGGCGGCAACACACGCTACGCGTTCCGCGCGAGCAACGGCGACTTCATGCGGTCCGACGACGATCCGGACGACATCCTCGCGGACAATGACCACATCCAAGGCCACCAAAAGTTCTGGATCGACCGCGTCAGCGGCGTCGACGGCCTCCTGCGCTACGGCGATCAGGTGGGGTTCATGTCGCACGATTACTTCTATCTCAAGGCCATGCCCGGCGGCTCGAACTGGATGGTCACGAAGACCATTCCGCTCGGCGCGACCGAAACCTGGACGATCGTGAAAGCCAACGACCCCACGTCGACGGGCGGACTCGTTCGTGTCAACGACGAGGTCGCGTTCCGATCCTTCTACGGGCGCTATCTCTACCGAGGGACCGACGAGGACGTCCGCGCTCACAACGTGAACATCGAGTCGCGCGAAAAGTGGCGCCTGCTCTGGCTACCCTTCATGGGCGGAGAGATCTGATGCGACCGGCCTCCTCGGACACCTCGAGCATTTCCTCACCTTCGACGCAGACCACGGACTTACCCATGTTGACTCCCAACGAACCGACGCGAGCCCCTTTCACCGTAGGCCTTGCCATCGCCGCATTCTTCTCGCTCGCCGGCTGTGGCGCCGACTTCGACGCGAGCGAGCCCGACGCCCTTTTCGACGCGCCGGCGACGTCGTCACAGGCCATCACGGGCGGTGGAACCGTCGGGACGGGGCCGGGCGTCGTACAGATCGAATACGTCATCCCCGGCGTGGGAACGAGCTGGTGCAGCGGCGTCGTGATCGGTCCCCATGTAGCGCTCACCGCCGGCCACTGCTGGGATTCGGCTTTGGGATTCGAGGACCACGGCTGGGCGTCCGTCAAGATCCACTCCACCACGAACGGCACGGATTGGCGATGCGTCACGCGCTCACGCAACGGCCGTTGCTTGGTCTTCGACAGCGTCTGGGTCAATCGCCTCGCTCCGCCGCCGCCGCGCGACATCATCGCGCCCGAGCTCGACTTCGCGGTTTTGACGACGAACATCGCGTTCGCCAACGTCCCGAGCTTCCCTCACGTCTGGGTCGACCAGCGCGTCGGTGACACCGTCCGGCAATACGGCGTCGGTATCGAAGGCACGGTGCTCCGCTTCTACGACGACAAGTACGACTGGGTCGGCTCGAACCACATGGTGATCGACGCCGGCAACACACGGAACTGCAGTGGAGACTCCGGCGGACCGCAGATCTGGAGCCGTTTCGGCTTCGATTGGCTCACGGGTCTCTACGTTGGAAGTAACGCGCAGTTCGATTCCGTGTGCAACTCTCCCGGGCACAAGCAACGGGCCCATCGCATTACGCGCGCACGCATCGATTGGATGAACCTAGCAACGGCGTGGGTGCGCGATGCGGGACAGCCCGAGTGCGTGAACATGGCGATCCGCAACGATCGCGAAGCCGGCTTCCGTTGCTTCTGAGCGCGGGCAGAAGAGCGCCTTTCCTCGTTGCGACGGACACAAAGATCGACCGGTCGCAAAGCGCGGTCCGTAGACGATCCGAGATGAACAGCTCTCGAAAACTCCTCCGGTTTCCATCGCTCAGAAGTCACCTAGCCGCGCCGCGACTGGTTTTCGCCCTCTGCGCCGGTTCGCTCGTGGCATGTTCCGCCGATTCGGAACCCAGCGCCAAGCGCGCTCCCGAACCGGGCAGAGTCGTCGAGTCGGCGTTCGCCGGCACGCTGATTCACACCGAAGAGTTCGGAAGCTCCATCAAAGTCCAGTTCTACAAAACCGAGACAGGCGCCGCCGCCGTCGTGACCGGTAGCATCGACGAAGATCGCGAGCTCTCGAACCAGGTCAACCAGGCGCTCGAGAAAGAGTCGATCCTCGAAGCGTACCGGAGCTTGCCGGGCGCTTTGGCCGACGTGCCGAGAGAAATCGAAACGTTGCAGGCCGACCTCGACGCGCTGCGGCCGGCACGGGAGCGCTTCAGCAAAGAAGAGTTCGAAGCGTTCGACCGAGCCCAGGCGAACCCCGAGCCCACCGATGCGCTATCGAACGCGGAGGCTCCGCTCGATCACGTGCCCGTGCGCGACGCCGAGCCTGGGATACGGACGCTCGCGGCGACACCGGCTGGGTGGAACTGGGCGAGCGACTATCAGTGGTTTCGCGAGACGTTCTGCATCGCGTCCCAGGACTGCCGCGTCGGCTACACGTGGCTCTACAGCGGCGGCAAATCGGATCACCAGTACGACACCATCTACGGGCTCAACAACAGCTTCGAGGGCACCGCGGAGTTCGGGTCTCGAGTGGGCCGGTGGATGGTGTGCAAGGACAGGGCCGGTGCCGACTGCTCCTTCTGGGGGTGGACCCAGGACTTGAAGGTAGAGCTCCAGCCGCGCCACTGGCAGGGCATCATTCGCTACGGCGACGTAGGTCCGCTGCTCCGCGACGGCTGGGTTTCCGGCTACGAAGTCGACAGTAGCGACTGGCGTATGAGCCAGCCGACCTTCACGACGCGTCCGCTCGGCACCGACCCGCGCACCTCCCTCTCGCGACGCTGGGTGAACTTCGATCCCCGCGGGCAGGCGAGCACCACCGCCGGCTACTACGCCAGCCGTTGCGTGAGGGACGTGCCTTATGCGTTCTTGACGTTGCCTCAGGGCCCGACCGCCAAGATCCAGTACTACGCCGAGGCGAACACACGCTTGCCGCCGTACAACGCGCAGCTTCCGCTGTGGAAGAACCTCACGAGCGCGGGCCACCTTCAGGGCATCGAACGGCTTCAGGGCGTCGGAGACAATCGTTGGGTCGCGGTGTCGGGCTCGTTCGACGGCGATCAACCGGCGGGAGTGTTTTTCGTACACATGGGAGATCTGGGTGGCCAGACGGGCTATCTGTTCGGACCGCAGCCGGGTACCCCGCAGAGGAACATCCGCGGCACGAAAACCTTCTATCCGATCAACGACGCCGCTCACCCGGGTGGCATGCAGGCTCACGGCCACGTGCTGGCCATCGCCGTAGAAGCCGATGCCGGCACGAGCTTCGTCGAGTTCATCGACGTCTCGGACCCCTACCAACCTCGTCGAATCCAACGTTTCTACGTGCGGACCGACAGCGCGCCGGTGCGTCCAGGGCGCGTGATCGGCGGCGCTGGGCTCACTCGCATGGGCAGCGGGCTCTACCTCTTGTTCGTGCTCGGGCAGGACACGGCGAACCAAGGCTGGTTCTACCTGAGCGACAGAACGAGCATCACGGCCGACACGAAGTGGAACTACATCGGGTACACGGCGATTCCCACCGCGCAGAACGCGCAGTTCATCACCGAGTGCAACACGGGCAACCTTTACATGTTGGCCACCGACAACCCGAACTACGGCGCCGACCCCAATCGCTACGGCAACTACGCCTACCTCCGCCGCGTGAAGTACGACCCCATGAACATGACCCTCGCGCGCGTGGACCCGAGCGACCCCACGGCCTTCGACTTGGTCTTCGACTCGGGCAGCAGCGACTTTTGCACCTTCCGCGCCGGAGTCAGCCCGTACGCCTCTCCGAGCGGCGGCCTCTACCTCTACTGCCACACCCGACACGCCGGCGGCAGCAACGAGAACCTCAAGATCGCCGAGTTCGGCTGGTGAACGCGGTGTGCGTATCTCGGCCATCGTGCCCATTCGGTTGGGGCGGAGGCTGGTCGATTCGCACCGACGCCCAGCGGC
>DASUTR010000957.1:0-10347 GCA_036374535.1 Polyangiaceae bacterium | reverse complement strand
CGTGGGAGCGCCGGCGAGCACCAAAAAATCGAAGAGTCTTCCCTCGAGATCGGCGCTATCGAGTCGGTCGTCGAGCTTCCGTACGAGCTCCGGCTTCGTTTTTCTGAGCTCGTGCACGGTGTGCGGCAAGAGCACGCTGTGAAGGCCGCCGTGATCGAGATCGAAGAGCCCGCCGAGCGTGTGCGCGAGCCGATGATGGGCGCCCGTCTTGCCGGCCTCGAGCGTCCGAGCGGCGAGCGCGGCCCCGCGCTGGGCGGCTTCGCGCGCCGCGCGATCGCCGGGCTCGCTCGCGAGGCGCTCGATGGCGCCCGCGAGCGTCGCGACGGCGGAGAACGCGAGCTCGCTGGGCTCGCTCGTGGCGAGCGTCCCGAGCGGGTGCGCGAGCGCGTTCATGAGGCTCTGCACGGTGAGGACCTTCGGCATGTCGAGCGTGAGCTCGAGCTCGTGAACGACGGCGTCGGGGCGAACGCGCGGGTCGCGTCCGGTCTGCTTGCCCGCCGCTCCGGTGATGCCGTAAAGCGTCGTCTGTTCGGAACCGGCGTACGTCGTCGGAACGGCGACGAAGTGAAGCTCGTGCGTGAGGCGGAGAACCTTTGCGAGGCCGATCGCCGAGCCGCCGCCGAGGGCGAGCAGCGTATCGGCGCCGGACGCCGCGAGCGCGCGTTCGGCGTCGGCGAGCACGCCGTGCGGAACGTGCCGGCGCGCGCCCGAGAATACCGACACGTCGAACCCTTCGAGGGCGGGACGCACGCGCGCGAGGAAGCGCTCGCTCGGTCCGGTGAGCACGAGGATTTTGCGGCTGCCGAGACCCGCGAGAATCCCCGGAAGCGCTCCGAGCCCGAGCGCGATCGGCGGCGCGCTCATGACGAGGGGGCGGCGTCGCTCGGCCGCAGCGACAAGAGAGCTCGCGCCTCGGCGGGCGTCGCGTGCTTTCGGCCGTAGCGCTCGCCGAGCGCGGCGACGCGCGCGACGAGCTCGGCATTGTTCTTCGCGAGGCGGGTTTCGTCGTAGCGCACGTTGTCTTCGAAGCCGGTCCGGCAATGACCCCCGAGCTCGAGCGACCACTCGTTCACCGTGAGCTGATGGCGGCCGACGCCCGCGGCGGTCCAGGTGGCGCCCGGCAACACGGCGTGGATTTCCTTGACGAGGAAGTCGATGAGCTCCCGCCGTGCGGGAAGCGCGTTCTTGAGTCCGAAGACGAACTGCGCGTGCACGGGCTCTTTCAGGAGACCTCGCTTCACGAGCTCCGCGGCGTTGTAGAGCATGGCGACGTCGAAGATCTCGACCTCGGGCTTCACGTCGTGGGCGAGCATCGACTTCGCGAGATCCTCGACGAGGTCGGGCGGGTTTTCGTAGACGGACGTCGGAAAATTCACCGAGCCCGTCGCGAGCGAGGCCATGTCGGGTCGCAGGGGAATGGCCGCGCCGCGCTCGTCGAGCCGGCGGCCGCGCCCGCCCGTCGAAAATTGCACGATCATCCCGGGACAGTGCCGGCGCACGCCGTCCTGAACGCGCTCGAAGCGTTCGGGTGCGGAGGAGGGCTTCCCCTCGTCGTCCCGGACGTGAATGTGCACGAGCGATGCACCGGCTTCGAAGGCTTCGTGCGTCGACTCCACCTGCTCGGCGACGCTGATCGGAACCGCCGGGTTCTGCGCCTTTTGAGGGAGCGAACCCGTGATCGCGACGCTGATGACGAACGGCTCGCCGGACGTGGCTGACTCCTACGCGACTGCTACGGGCCGCGCTCGAAGCTTACCAGCCGCCTTCTTCTTTGGCAGGCTCTTCCTTCTTCTCTTCCGGCTTCTCGTCGGCCTTCTTTTCTTCGCCGGCGGCTGCGGGCTCCGCGGCGGGCGTGTCGGGCGTCGCGGGCTCTTCCTTCTCCGCCTTCTTTTCCGGGCAACCGGTGAGAGCGAGACCGGAAATCATCATGAGCGAGAGAACGGTGAACGAGCGATGCATGGCGTTGGCCTCCGTGGGGCAATGTACACCACCCGCGTGGAGCGGGGAAATTGCGAGCGGTCAGAACACGGCGCGCACGGCACCGCCGACGTTCAGCGAAAGCTCGGGCCGGTCGCGCGTCACCCAGACCATGGGCTCGAGCAGCGTGAGCTCGAAGGCGACGGCGTCGCTCGGCATGAAATCGAACCCGGCGCCGAGGCGGAGCGTCGGGCCGTTCATCGGCAGATACCCGGCCGAGAAGCGGATCGGAACCGCGAACCTGTCGTCCGCAAAGGCCACGCGGTACGCGACGGACCCTTCCGGCAGCACGTTGCTCGCGCGGCCGTCTTTGCCCTTGAGGTTCGCGTACGCGAGGGCGAGCCCGAGCGAGAAGCGCCGCGTGTAGCCGAGCTCGAAGCGCGCCCCCGCGAGCTCGTTCACGAAATCGAGCCGCGGCATGCCGAGCGCGACGCTCACGTAACCCGACACGCGCGTTTCGAGCGGCTCGTCCCCGGCAGCCGGCGCGGCAGCGCCCGACGCGTCCAAGGGTGCACCCGCGCCTCCGCCGGGGTCGCTCGCCCCGGCGGCAAGCGTCCCCGGGGAAAGCGCGGCGAGCAGCGAGACGGCGAACGGACCGAAGCGCTTCATCGTGGTCCCTCGCCTGCGAGCAGCCGCGCCGCGTACTCGGGGTTGTGCACGTCGGCCGCGGGATCTTCGAGGACGAGCAGCGCGTTTCGGAGGGCGCGCGCTCGTTCCGGGGGCAGCGCGAGTGACGATGGGTCCGCGTGGGGCGGGGCGCTCCGGCGAGCGAGCGGAACGATTTCGGCCAAAAGCGCGCGGGCTCGCTCCGCGAGCTCCGGGCGGCGCGGGGGCGGCTCGGTGTGGCAGGGCGTGCAGCGCACCGGGCTCGCGGCGAAGGCGTGTCCCTTGCCGCGCTCGAGCTCGGCCGGACCGGAGTCGTGACAGCGCAGGCAACCGCGGGCGTCGCCCGCATGGGGCGCGGGGCCTTCGAGGGCGGCTCCCGTCTTCACGTCGAGGCCGCCGCGTCCCGACCAGATGGCGGCGGCGCTCGCCTCCGGAAGCGGCCCCGTGCCGGGCGAGTGGCAATCGATGCACACGTCCGAGCTCGGCTTGAGCGCTCGCTTACCGTGAACGTCGTGACAGGCGACGCAGCCGAGCCCGAGCGCGCCCACCTCCGCGGGAGGCCGCCGCGCGCTCTCGCCGCGCGCGCCCCACGTCGTGTGACAGCGCGCGCACTCGATGCGCTCGCGCGTACGCGGATCGCGATCGGCGTGCGACATCGAAGAAGTCGCGAGCGCCGCGACGTGACCGTAGCGAGGCGGCGCGTCGTGACACGTCGCGCACACGTCCGAGCGCAGGACCGACCACCGCGCCGAGGCGGGTGGCACGGCGGCGGGGCCGTGACACGCGAGGCAGCCGACACCTCCGAGACGGCGCAGCGCGCGCGGTAGCGCTTGGTAGTCGCGCGGGAGCACCGCGAGGCCGAGCTCCTCGAAGACGTGCGAAAACCCTCCGTCCTTCGTACCGGGCTCGCCGGTCGTGTGACAAGCGACGGCGCACTCGGGCGCCGCGAGCGAATGGCGACCGCCGAGATCGGCTTCGAGCGCGTGCGTCATCGGGCTCGTCCGAACGCTCTCGGCTTCGGCCGCGTGACAATCCGAACGGCCGCAGTCGAGCGGCATCTCGTCGTAGCGCCCACTCCGAACGACGAGCGGGCGGCCCGCGGCGTCGGCGAGCGCGTAATCGCCGGGAACGTCGGGCACGAGCTCGACCTTGCCCTGCACCGCCCGGAGCTCGGCGCGGGAATCGGGGGGCTTCTTCTCGAAACGAAACCCCTCGCCCGCGAGCAGGACGCCGTGGCCCACGGCAATGCTCGGAAGGCCGCTCGACCGCGCGAGCGCGCGAATCTCGAGCGTTCGCTCGAATGCCGGACCGTCCGGCACGCGGCCGCGCACCGCGATGCGCGTTTCTCCGCGGTGAGCCGCCGACACGGGAACGATGCCCCAACTCGCGCGGGCGCCGGCACCGGCGGGAACGCGCGTCGTCGCCGCGAAGCTTCGCCCGCCCTCGTTCCGAACTTCGTCGAGCGGCGCTCCGCCTTCGATACGGAACTCGAGCGTCGCACGCTTCGCTTCGGCGCAGCGCTCGACCGCCCGAATCTCGAAGCGCCGCTCGGGGCCGGCGACGCGCACGCGCGGCCCGAGGTCGAACAGCGGCTCGAGGCGAGCTTCGAGCGGATCGGGCCCGCGCCGTGCGTCGACGACGAGCGGGCAGCTGCCCGGAGCGCTCACCTGCAACGAGCCGAGATCTCGGCGCAAGAGCAGCGCGACGCCCGCAGCGCCGGCGCGCCGCTCGACGAGCGCTTCGGGAGGGCTCACGCGCGCCTCCGAGAGCCGCACGCCCGAGTCGGCGTGCGCCTCGAGCAGGAGCCAGAAATCGGCGGCTTCCGAGCGCGAGCAGCCGAGCGCGGCGAGAAAGGCGGGCAACACGAGCAGGGCGGCGCGGCGCATCACCCCGACTCCACGCACGTACCGCGTTCGCAGCGTCCCGGACAATCCTCGTCGATCCAACAATTCGGCGCGGCGCCGAGCCGTGGCGGCCGCAACGTTCCGGGTGAGCGGCTGCACGTGCGAACCACGCCGCGCTCCTGCGCGAACGAGCAGCGAAACGCGCTCGGTCCGCCCGGTGGATAGTCCGGCGCGACGTCCACGCACACGCGCTCGCCGCTCGGCGAGCCTCGTCGTGCGCCGCAACGGTACCCGCGCGCCGTGCCCGCCGGGACGACGCCCGCTGCGGGCTCGCCCCCCGCGCACCACACGACGCCGTCGTGCTCCGCGCACCGCCACTCCCCGTCGTCCGGCAAGCGCACGTGGCGCTGCGTGCACGTCTCGCCCGTGCACACGAAAGGGCTCGCCAGAACGTCGTTGCGCGGCGGCGGCGCGCGCCGCGGCCGCTCGTCGGGCGTGCAACCGAGCGCGAACACGGCCGCACAAGCGAGCGCGCGCGCGGCCGACACGTCAGGCATGCCGGGCCCCGCGCCGCCGAGAAAAAAGCAAGAACCCGAGCACCCCCACCAGGCCGAAAGCGTCCGTACGCCGGGAGGGGCGCGCCATGGCGCAACCGTCGAAGAAGGGAGGCGCCGTCGTTTGGACGCATACCTCTTCGTCGCCGCCCCCCGACACGCGATTCGCGAGGTCGCGCGTCACCGCGGCGAAGCACACCGTCTCGTCGCCGATCGCCTGCCGCTCGACGCGCACCACGCCCTTCTCCGGCAACGGCACGACGCCGATTTGTTCGGGCGCGGAGCTCCCCGTCTTGTTGCCGCCGCGCGTTTCGAACACGACGACGGCGAGCAAGCTCGCAGGCGCGTCGTCGGTCGCGGCGCCGAGCCCGAGCTCGAACCAGAACCGATCCTCGAGCGAGTCGGTGCAGGGGTCCTGTTCTCGCGAGAGGTCCCACGTGAGGCGCGTGAGACCCGAGAAGCGAGGTGCCTCCGTGTCGCGCGCCGCGCCCACCGAAAACGTCACCGTTCGACCGCGACCCCGGCTCTCCCCCACGCCGCGAAGCGCCGGCCACATAAGCTCGTAAGCTCCCGCGGCGAGCTCCGCGCGCGGCGCTGCCCGGAGCATCGACTCGGCCGTATCGTAGAGCACTTCGACCGGGACGTCGCCCGCAGGGCCCGTGAGCGTCACGGCCTCGTCGTCGTAATCCGCGGGTGCCGAATAGTGCGCGGAGAGCGTCGCGTTCGCCGGAACGTCCTCGGATTCGTGGGGCGGGAACGTGTCATCGACGTCGGGTTGCCCGCAGGGGGCCGCGGCGGCGACGCGCGCGGCGAAGGCAACCGCGACGACGGCGAGCACAGAGACCGTGCGAAATGGCGCTCCGCTCATGGACACCGCACGCCGTCGCAAGCTCCGAGCATATCGCGACGGCTGCCGTCGCGGTCGAGGTCGTGCTCGTCGAGGCAGCAGTAGCCGTCGTCGATGCAGCATTGCTCGAGCTCGGGCGAGTCGTGCTTGCGCGCGGCGATGGTCGCGCAGCGCGGCGGCGGACGGCGCTCGCGGCACGGCCCGAAGCCGCGCCCGTCTGCCGCGCACTCCTGCTCGCCCCAGAACGTGCAGTAGCTGTTCTGGCAGATGCGCACGGAGCCGGGGACACATACCTCGCAGCTCCGCGGACACTCGCTCATTCTGCCCGCGACGCAGTAGCGAAAGCCGCCGCCTTCGCACGGCACACCGGGCAGGTCGTCCACCTCACCGTTGCAATCGTCGTCGCGCTCGTTGCACGCCTCGGGCTCGGGCACACAGCGTGGGGGCTCGGCGTCCGGGGGCTCGCCGGCGTCCGGAAGCTCGCCGGCGTCCGGCGGCATCCCGGCGGTCGATGCGTCGTCCGGCGGCAGCGAGGACGAACCGCCGGAACCGCCCGTCGCGAGCCCGTCATCGACCAACGGCTCGAGGTCCCACGGGTCGAGTCCGGTGCGAGCGCACGCCGCGAGTGCCACCGCGGCGAGCGAAGCGAGGACGCGGGCCACGGCGCGACCGCGCTCGCGGCGTCGCTCGTCCGTCCTTTGGCACGTGTCTCGCAGGGTCGGCTTCAAGTTCTTGCCCCTGAGCATTATCTTCGACGTGGTGAGCTTCCGGAGAAGTATGGCGCAGGGCTTTGCACTTTTCGTGCTCCCCGTGCTCATCGTCTTCGCCGCGCCGGCGGCGGCCGCGCAAACACCGGACGGACTCGACGATTCCGCGAAAAATCCCCCATCGCTACCGTCCGCGCCTTTCCCGCCGTCAACGCCCGTTGACCCATCACCGTCACCGCCAGTTCACGCTCCTACCCCCACTCCCACCGCCAACCCCACTCTCCCCACCGCTCCCGCGCCCGCGCCCACTCGCGCACCCGCACCCTCATCCGCGCCCCCGGCTGCTCCAGCCCGCCGCGCTTCGCCGACCCCCGCGGACGCACCGCGCTTTCGCGACGCTCATCACGATCGCTTGCTCTTGATGCCCACGGCAGAGACGAGTCCCGAAGGCTCGGTAACGTTCACCGACTACGAAATCGTCGTTTTCCAAGTCGGCTACGCGCCGAGCGATCGCACGCAAGTAACGCTGACGGGAGCTCCGCCTCTCGGCGACGAGCGAGTCGTGCCGCTCGATTTCAGCGCCAAGACCGTCGTGTTGCGCGAGCCGCGCGTGAGCCTCGCGCTCATGGGTTCGGCTTCCGGCATCTTCGGCCTCGAGGAGGGCAACGGGTTCGTCGGACGCGCCGGCGCCGTCGT
The DNA here is from genome assembly GCA_036374535.1 of Polyangiaceae bacterium. Lineage (GTDB taxonomy): Bacteria > Myxococcota_A > Polyangia > Polyangiales > Polyangiaceae > PMG-095. The sequence continues at coordinate 3,116 of DASUTR010000957.1, read as the reverse complement.
GACGTTTTGCGAGCCCGCGTGGACGTGCCGGCTCGGCCTCAGCATGGCCACGAACGTCGCGTTGATCGGTCCCGCGTCGGTCGCACTCACCGGCTTCGGAGGCTCGTTTCGCATCGGCAAGCTGGTTTCCCTCGTCGCGGAGTTCGACACGGCCGTCCCGCTCGGTCCGCAGATCGGCGAAGCCAACGGCATCCTCGGGGGAGCCGGCGTCCGACTGTCGAAGGCGACCTGGGGAGTCGATCTCGGCTTCTTCGCGGGCGGCAAGGCGGGCACGCCGGTCGTCGCGGTGCCCTGGCTCGCGTTCAGCTACCGAATGCTTTAATTTCACGAATTCCAGCGACGCTGTGCGAAGAGGGCTGCGTCGAGCGATCGGGCGGTGTTATGAGTGAGCGGGCAGGATGGCGCGGAAGAGGTTCGTCATCATCGGTGACGGTGCGGCGGGCCTCGCGGCGGCGGAACGCCTGCGTCACGCCGATCCGAGCGCGTCCATCGGGATCTTCACCGACGATCCGAGCCCGGGTTACTACCGCGCCGCGCTCACGAACTACCTGCTCGGCGAGCTTCGCGAAGATCAGCTGTGGGCGGTGAGCCCCGACTTCTACGACTCGCTCGGCTTGCGGCGGATCTTCGGGCGCGTGGTCGGCGTCGACACGCAGAAGTGCGTCGTGTGGGACACCACGAGCCCTACCCCGACCCCTTACGATCACCTGCTCGTCGCGTCCGGGGCTCGCCCCCGCCCGCCGAACTTCGAAGGTGCCCACCTTCCCGGCGTGATGACGCTTCGCACGATCCAGGACGCGCGCCAGGTCGTCGATCACGTACGCTTGCGGCGCTTGTCGCGCGCCGTGGTACTCGGGGGCGGCGCGCTCGGGCTCGAGTGGGCGCACGCGCTCGCCGAGCACGGCGTCAAAGTCACGATCATGGAGCGTTCCGCGCGATTTTTGCCGAACGCCCTCGACGAGGTGGCCTCCGATCTGCTCGCCGCTCGGCTCCGACAAGCGGGCATCGACGTGGTGCTCGGCGACGCCGTCGTCGCGGCGAGGCCCGGTCCCGACGGGTCCGTCGCAGGAGTGGTCACCCAACAGGGGCGCGCGCTCGAATGCGGCCTCGTCGCGGCGGCGCTCGGCGTCGTCCCCTCGTCGGAGTTCCTGAAGGGTAGCGGGGTAGCGCTCGCCGAGAACGGCGCGCTCGTCGCCAATCGGCGCCTCGCGACGAACGTCCCGAACGTGTGGGCGGCGGGTGACGTGGCACGCGTCGAGGGCGAGCAACTTCAACTCTGGGAGCCGGCGCGCCACCAGGGGCGCATCGCGGCCGACAACGCCGGCGGGCGCGCGTCGGACTACCAACCGGGCGTGCACTACTTCGCGACGCGCCTGTTCGATCTCGACTTCGGGCGCCTCGGAGCGATCGAGCGCGCGCCGAACCGCTACGAGATCGTCGATTTTCCGCGGGGGACGGGCAAGATCGCCTACCGCAAGCTCGTCGTGGAAGGCGGCCGCCTCGTCGGCGCGCTGATGATCGGCGAGCGGGGCGCGCGCGTGCGAACCGCCGGGCGCCGCTACAAACGACTCATCGACACCAAGGTCGACGTTTCGCCCGTACAAGATCGCCTCCTCGACCCGAGCTTCGACACCGACGCCTGGCTCGAGACGCAGAAGCTCTTCGAGCGCCCCGTGAAGCGCGCGGGCACGGCGGTCCAGGCCGCCGCGCCCAAGGCGGCGAGGCTCCGCGCGACCCAGGCGGTCCACATCGGCAAGGACGCGAAGCTCCCGAGCGAAGCGCTGCGGCTGGTCGAAGGCCAAGGCGGCGGCACGAGCCTGCTCGCCCGCGGGACGGCGCTCTTGCGCATCCGCGCGGCAACGGAACTTTCGTCCTCGATCGGAGGAACGAGTGTGCTCGACGTATCACGCAGCGGGACGAGCCTCATCGGTGCGCCCGAGGGCGCCGGTGTGCCGAGCGCGACGCCGCAAACCATGGCCTCGCCGCGCGGGACTCGAGTGCTCTCGATCGGGCTCCAGGCGGAGGAAAAGCGCCCTGCCGCCCCCGTTCAAGCGCCGCTCGAAGCTCGGCTCGAAGGCATGGGGCGCACCTTCCCGATCGCGGGCGCGACGTTCGGCATCGGCAACAGCCCCGACGCGGACGTGCCGATAGCGCACGAAGCCGTCGCGACGCTCCACGCGCAGATCGTACGTCAGGGCGACGCCCTCTACCTTCGCGACGCCGGCAGCCGTACGGGAACGTGGGTGAACGACCGCATGCTTTCGGCGGCGCACGCGCTGCTCGACGGCGACCGGCTGCGCGTCGGTCCTGCCGAGCTCGTCTTTCGCTCGCCCGTGCTCCGGCGCACCGCGCCGGAAGAGTCGCTCGTGACCATCGCGGTGCCGCACCTCGAAGTGCGCTCCGGGCAGAGTCTCGGCCTCGCCTTCGCGCTGCGCGTCGAAAGTCTCGTCATCGGCAGCGCCCCGGGCTCGCACATCGAGCTCCGCGATCTCAGCGTCGCGCCCCAACACGCGCGAGCCCGCATCGTCGGCGAACAGGCGATCCTCACGGATCTCGGCAGCGGCCGCGGCACGTTCCTCGGATTTACGCCGCTCGCCCCGGGGCAGGAGGTTCCCCTCGCCGAAGGAGCCTGGATTCGAGCTGGAATCGTCGATCTCGTCTACACGCGGCGCCCGATGGCCGTACCCGCCGGCGCTCTCAGGCCGCGCGCCCGCCTCCGTATCGACGCAGGGCCGGGCACGGGGAGCTCCGTCGACGTCCGCGATCGCGTGCTCGTCGGCAGCGGCCCCGAATCGAACCTGCGCGTCGGCGGGCTCGCCCACGCCCACCTCGAGATCGTGTTACGAAATGATCGCTTCGTGGCACGGGATCTCTCGAACGGCGCGACGTTCCGCGCCGGCGCCATGCTCGGCCCCGCGTTCGTGCCACTCGTGCACGGCGACGCGCTCCTGCTCGCGGGGGCCACGATGATCCGCTTCGAGGAGCTCGCGTGAGCTATCAGGAACGCCTCGCGGCGCGCGTCGAGAGTCAGGTGCTCGCGTGCATCGGCTGTAACGACTGCCTGCTTGCCTGTCCGATCGCCGAATCGCGCGGCGTCACCATCGCCGAGCTGAACC
>DASUTR010000956.1:0-17027 GCA_036374535.1 Polyangiaceae bacterium | reverse complement strand
GGCGCGTTCGCGCCCGGCGGTGCGGGTGCGTCCGCACCGGGCGGCGGAGGTGGAGGAGGAGCGGGGACGAGCGGTCTCGGCGGCAACGGTGGTCGCGCGGGCGGGCAGGGCACGGCGCCGGTCGGCGGTGCCGGCGCTCCGGGCGCCGGCGGGGCGGGCGGTGAAACCAGTGGCGGCGCGCGGGCTCCGAATACACCGCCTGACGACGCCACGGTCGGGGCTGGGTGTTCCGTCGGCGCTGCGCGAACCAACGCGGAACCCCTGGCAGGCCTGCTCGTTCTGGTGCTCGGCGCCGCCGGCTCGCGGCGGCGGCGGCAGCGCGGCACACGAGCGCGCTCACGCGGTCGGGATCGGTCGTGACGGCACCATGCTCTGGCCGATCCCGAAACCCGAGACGCCGCCCGAAACGATGAACGTCATGACTTCGGTGCTCGGAGCGTCCAGGGGTTCGACCTGCGAGCGCGGAACCAGCATGAGATAGCCGGCGAAATTGTACGACTGCGGGAAGTACACGGCGACGTGGTCGGGCATGCCGAGGCGGCCGAGCCCGTCGCGCGTGACGAAGCCGAGCACGCGCGCGTTGCCGCCGATCGTCACGGCCACGGGTGCGTCGAACCGGCGCTTGTCACCCACGAAGGCGCTCACGAGGTCCTTGATCGAGGTGTAAACGAGCTTTACGAGCGGCAAGCGCTGAAGCAGGTTTTCAGTGAGGTCGAGCACCGATTTCCCGACCACGTTCGACGTGAAGAGCCCGATGAGGGTGATGAGCGCCACCGTGGCGAGAAGGCCGAGGCCCGGGACCGGGATCGGCAGGATGCGGTCGATCGCGCTCAGCACCTGCCACACGATGTAAAGCGTGAGACCGAGGGGCGCGGTGACCAGACAGCCGCGGAGGAAGTAGCGGGCAAGGCGTTTGATGGCCATAGCGCGAGGCTACCTCTCTCGGCCCGCTCGGTGTATGAATCGCCGCCCCATGCGTCCCAAGACGGCCCTGCTCTTCGTCCTTCTTTCGTTTGCCTGCCGCAGCAAGGTGCCCGAGCCCGCGAGCCAGTCGGTGCTGCTCGAGCCCGAGCCGTCCTCCGCGCCGAGCGCGAGCGCGAGCGCGCCGCTCGGCGCGAGCGCGGCGCCGGCCGGTTCCGCTCCGGAGGCGGTGACGGAGCTGAAAAAGGTGGACGAGAAGGTCGGTACGGGGCCCGCGTGCAAATCGGGCGACACCGTGCGTGTTCACTATACGGGGACGCTCCTGAACGGCACCAAGTTCGACAGCTCGCGCGATCGCAACGAGCCCTTCGAGTTCACGCTCGGCCAGGGCATGGTCATCAAGGGCTGGGACGAGGGCGTCGTCGGCATGAAGAAGGGCGGCAAGCGCAAGCTCACGATCCCCTCGGACAAGGCGTACGGCCCGGCGGGCAGCCCGCCGAAGATCCCGCCGAATTCGCCGCTCGTCTTCGACGTCGAGCTCGTCGAAATCGTCGGCGGCTGAGCTCGGCGGCTCAGCGGGTCCGTGAGGTGGTTTGCCAGGCGGCGAGCCGCTCGAGCCCGATCAAGCGCTGCAGCACGAACCGCTCGGCAGGCGTGAGCGCCTGTGAGCGTTCTCGGAGCGTCTCCGTGTAGTCGCGGAGGACGGCGAGGTCGATGCCGCGGACGCGCCGCAGGAGCACGTACATCTCGTCGACGAGCGCGAGCGGCAGAACGAGGTCGAGCGCGCCGTAGAGCTTGACTGCGTAGTCGAGCCAGCTGGCCTTGCCCGTGGCGCCGGCGAGCTTCACGGCGTAGCCGGCCGCCGTGCGCGCGATGTCGGGAGACAGGCTGCGATCGCTCGCGGCGTCGCCGAGCGCCGCATGAAGGTGCGCCGCAATGAGATGCTCGGCTTCGTCACCGCGGCCGAGCGCGAGCGCCTTTTCGACGACGCGGCCGAGCAGTTGAAAAACGTCCGCGCTGCGCGTCGCCAGCGCCCCGTCGTCGTCGCTGAAGCTACCACGCTCCGAGCGCGCCGCCGGGATGGCGGACATCGTCTGCTCGCGCCGCTCGTCGCCCGCTTCGTCGAGCTCGTAGAGGATGAGCGTCTCGTCGCCGATGCTCACCCGATCGCCGAGCTTGAGCGCCAGCGTGCCGGAGACGCGGCTCGCGTTGACGTACACCCCGTTGCGGCTGCCGAGGTCCGTGACAAAAACGCCACGCTCGTTCACGGTGACCACCGCATGCCGGCGCGACACGAGCCCGCTGGTCACCTGAATGTCGCAGGCCGCGCTGCGGCCAATCGTCATTTCGGTTTGGTCGAGCACGTACTCGCGAACGCCCGAGCGCAGGGTGGGCGTGGCGCGCGCGCGGGTGATGAACCCGCTTTCGGACGCTCTGCCGCCCGAACCCTCGTCAACGTCACGCGCGCCTTCGGCCACGATGCGGCCAGATATATAGGCGCCCCGGCCCCCCGGTCTACACCCTTGTGCAGTTGCTCAGGTAGGGAGAGGTAGTTCGTGAAAAAAGTGTTCAATAACTGATGCTTACGTGTTGGCTGCCCGCGCGCGCGGGTAGCTTCCGAGCACGCGTAAGGAGCCGCAGACCCCGGCTAGACGCCCGAGCGCGGACGCTACGGGCGGGTCCTTCCGATGACCTTCCAGGTCCGTGAAGAACACGTACTCCCAGCGCAGTCCGACCGCCGGGCGCGACTCGATGCGCGTGAGGTTGATGCCCGCGTCGTCGAAGACCTCGAGCGCGCGGCGCAGCGCTCCGCGCTCGTGCCGCGTGGAAAAGACGAGGCTCGTCTTGTCGTTGCCGGTCGGAGTTTCGGCGTCGGCTTCGGCGACGATGACGAAGCGCGTGGCGTTTTCCGGACGGTCCTGGATGTTCTCGGCGACGACCGTGAGGCCATGGAGCTCGGCCGCGAGCTTACCGGCCACCGCGGCGACCTCGTCGTCGGACAGCGCTTCGCGCGCGGCGACCACGGTCGATGCTGCGGGCCACGGGGTCGCGTTCGGAAGCTCGCGTGCGAGCCAGCGCCGGCACTGCGCGAGGGGCTGGGGGTGCGAAGCGACCCGCCGAAACCGGGAGCGGTCGGCGTGTCGCCCGAGTAGGCAGAGCGCGATGTCCACGACGAGCTCGCCGCGGATGTGCACGGAGCCGTCGAGCAGGGCGTCGAGCGTCGGCGTGACGCTGCCCTCCGTCGAATTTTCGATGGGAACGACGCCGTAGTCGACGTTCTTCGACGCGACCTCTTCGATGACGATCGCGATCGTCGGCACTTCCACGTGCGTCGCTCCGGGAAAGGCGCTTCGTGCCGCCACGTGCGAAAACGTGCCGGCCGGTCCCATGTAGGCGACTTTGGGCGGCGGCGAGCTCATCGCTAGGGCTTTCGGTGCTGCTCGAGCAGCGCTCGGATGACCGTCGCCGCGTGCGTGCGTGCGTGATCTTTCCAGCCGAGGAGCTCGCTCGTTCCTTCGACGATGGCCGCCCAGGAATCGGCCTCGTCGCGGAGCTTTCGCACGGCGTGGACGGCGCGCTCGAGGGGCATGCGCTCGCGCACCGCGGTCGGAAGCGCCGCGTGGAGCACGCCGGCGGCGGCGTGGTACGCGGCCTGGAGATCGTGCTGGCCGCGAGGGGTGGAGCGAATCGCCGTGTGCGCGCGTTGCACGAGGTGCGCGACCTTGAGAATCTGCGATTCCGTCGAGCCGCCGAGGCAGAAGGCCGCCCAGGTGCGCGCGACGGCGGCTTGATCGGCCGGGGGAATCGAGCCGCGCTCGATGCGCTCTTCGAGCCAGTTCGACAGGGCTCGAGCCGCGCGCATCCATTCCGGCGCGTCCGCCGGTAGGCCCTGGGGTAGGCGGCGGGCGCGCTTTTCGCGATCGTCGGGAAGGAGGCTCGTGCCCGCGGCGAGGGCGGCGAGAGCCGAGCTCGGAGGCTCGAGCTCGTGGACCGCGGTCGCCGGATCGGCGGGAAAAGCGACCGTCTGCTGGCCGAAGAGCGGCCAGGTTTGGTTCAGGCTCTTCTGCTTCGGCTCCGGAGGGGCCTGGTAGGACGGCGTTCGGCGAACTCCCCGTCCCGGCGTGGCTTTCGAGAGCGCCTTTCCGGGCGCCGGCCGCTCGGACCGGCGAACGGTCATTTCACGATGTCCGTCAGCGTCTGCAGCTTGAGGGCGAGGCCCATGTCGCCTTCCACCCGCAGGCGGCCGCCGAAGAAGAGCGCCTGGCCATTTTCGCGCCCTTCGAACAGCGCGACGAAGTCGGCCGCCGTCATGCGAATGGTGCAGGCGGCCGGGCCGTCCGCTTGAGTGACCTTCAGATCGCTCTTCAGATCGACGAGGTACGTTCCACCGCCGTCGCCTTCGAGGGCAAACTTGTAGACCGCGCCGACGCTCGAGAGGAGCTCCTTCCTACCCGCGATCTTCTCGCCGATGCGCTGCATGAGCTCTGCGGCTGTTGCCATCAGGTTCCTCCGTCGGCGGTTGCGGTGCCCGCGTCCGCGGCAGATTTCTTCTCGCGTGTTGGAAGCGGCTTTTTCGCCGGGGGCAGCGGAGCCGCAGCGTCGGCCGTCCCGGCGTCCGTCGTGCCGGCGTCCGTCACCACCGTCCCGGCGTCCGCGACCGGAACACCGGCATCGACGGGCGTCGTGACCGTGGGCGCGGGTACCGGGGGTGCCGGAACGGGCGGTGGGGGTGACGGCGGGGGGCTCGAGTCGGCGGGGCGCTCCGTCGTGATGGTGCAGGCGACGGCGACCGCGCTCAGAGCAGCGAGCGCGCAGGCGATGACGAGCTTCGAGTTCATGTTAAGCCTTCCTGGCGGAGCCCCGGTTCCCCGGGACCTCGCTCTGGCCGAGCGTAGCCAAAAACCGGGTCGGGGTCACGAAGGCGGCGCTAGTCGGTCTCCACCCTGGGCTTCGACGCGGCGGGAGCGCCGCTCGAGGCCGCGCGCCGGTCGGACATCGGGACGAATCGACGCTCGTCGTAGCCCGTGTAGATCTGGCGCGGCCGCGCGATCTTCTGATCCTTGTCGAGGAGCATCTCTTCCCACTGCGCAAGCCAACCCGACGTGCGGGGAATCGCGAACAGAACCGGGAACATGTCGACCGGGATCTGAAGCGCTTCGTAGATGAGACCCGAATAGAAATCGACGTTCGGGTAGAGCTTGCGAGACACGAAGTAATCGTCGGAAAGAGCGATCTTTTCGAGCTCGAGCGCGACGGGCAGGAGGGGGCTCTTCTTGCCCACGAGGTCCATCACCTGATCGCACAGGCGCTTGATGACTTTCGCGCGCGGGTCGTAGTTCTTGTACACGCGGTGGCCGAAGCCCATGAGCCTCCCGCCGCCGCCCTTCACTTCCTTGATGAAGGCGGGAATGTTGCTCATGCTGCCGATCTCGCGGAGCATGCGCAGCACGGCTTCGTTGGCGCCGCCGTGGAGCGGACCGTAGAGCGCCGCCGCCGCTCCGGCGACCGCGACGTAAGCGTCGGCGCGCGAGCTCCCGATGCCGCGCATCACGTTGGTCGAACAATTCTGCTCGTGATCGGCGTGCAGAATGAAGAGCACGTCCAGCGCCCGCACGATCTCGGGATGCACCTCGAACTTCGGCTCCGCGATGCGCTTCAGCATGGAGAGGAAGTTCTCGCTGTAACTCATTTCGTTCGACGGATAGACGAACGGCATGCCCACGCTGTGCCGGTAGCTCCAGGCCGCGATCGTCGGCATTTTGGCGATGAGCCGCACCATCTGCGCGCGCCGGATGTCGGCATCGCCGACGTGCTTCGCTTCCGGGTAGAAGGTGCTGAGGGCGCCGACCGTCGCGACCAGCATGCCCATGGGGTGGGCGTCGTAGCGGAAGCCGTCGATGAAAGTCCGTACGTTTTCGTGGACGAAGGTGTGAAGGGTGATGCGCTGGGTGAAGTCGTCGAGCTCCTTTTGCGTCGGGAGCTCACCGTTGATGAGGAGGTAGGCGACCTCGAGATAGCTCGCGTGCTCGGCGAGCTGGTCGACCGGGTAGCCGCGGTAGCGGAGGATGCCCTTGTCGCCGTCGATGTACGTGATCGACGAGCGGCACGACGCCGTGTTCAAGAAGCCGGCATCGTAGGTGACGAGCCCGAAGTCGTCGGCGTCGACCTTGATCTGTCGCAGGTCGGGGGCGCGGATGGCGCCGTCGGTGATGGCAAGCTCGTAGGTCTTGCCGGTGCGGTTGTCGGTGATCGAGAGCGTGTCCTTGGCCATCGCGAGGCACCAAACATCCGCCGAGAGGCCCCCCCGCGCAAGGGGGAGTTAAAACGAAAACTGGGCCAGGCCGCCCATCGTTTGGCATTCGAGCCTGATGCGGCGCCTCGTTCTCGGTTTTGGGCTCGTGACCCTGATCGGCGGGTGTGCCCGCGGGGAGGGGGAGGCGGACCCCGCTCTCGTCAAAGTAAGGCCCGAAAACGGCGGGCCGGCCCTCGCCGTCCACGATTGGTCGAAGATACCGGTTCCCGCCGAGAACGGCCCGAAGCTCGCACCCATCGCGATGACGGTGCCGGTTCGAGCACAGCCCGGCGCGACGGCCGAGGCCATCGGCTACCTGCGCGTCGGTGCGCGCGTCCCCCGTTCGGCCGAGCCCGTGTCCGAGCGCGAGTGCGCCGGCGGCTGGTACGCGGTGCGGCCGTTCGGTTTCGTGTGCGCCGGCACCGACGCGACGACCAAGCTCGACCACCCCGTCGCGCGCGCTCTCGACGTTGAACCGAATCGCGCGAAGCCCATGCCGTACAAGTATGCGTTCGTGCGGGCCATCTCGCCGAACTACCTCCGAGTTCCGAACAAGGACGAGCAGTTCACGTACGAGATGCGGCTCGAGCGCCACCTTCGGAACTGGAACAAGCTGCGCGAGAAATGGGACGCGCTCGACGTCGGCGCGAACGACGTGCCGCTCGACGCGCGCGGGTTCGCCGTCGGCAAGATCCCCGCGCACGCCGAGCCCATGGATCAGAGCGTTCGCTACGGCGGCGCCGGCGACGATCGCGTGCCGTGGTGGCTCGACGGCGGGCGGCGCATTCCGAATCTGTCGCCGTTCAAGGCGCCTCCCTACGCGGTCATCGCCGATCGCCTCAAGCGCCACGCCGGCGTCGCTCTCATCGGCACGTTCGTGGCCGGAAATGAAGCGCAGGGCCGCCGCTTCGCGATCAGCACGGACGCGCGCCTGATCCCCGCCGACAAGCTGAAGGCCGACAGCGGCTCGCCGTTCCACGGCGCCGAGATCCGCTCGGTGGGGCTACCCGTCGCGTTCCCCTACAAACGCGGCGCGCGCTTCTACACGATCGAAGGCGGCAAGCTCGTGAAGGGCGACGAGGCGCCGTTTCGCGAAGTCGTAGCGCTCACGGGCAACGTACGCGGCTCCGGTGCCGAGCGCATGGTCGAGGCGCGCCAGGGCGGCTGGCTGAAGAGCGCCGAGATCCGCACGATTCCGAAATCGAGCACGGTGCCGCCGTTCGCCAAGAAGGGCGCGAAGTGGATCGACGTATCGATCCTGAATCAGACGCTCGTGCTGTGGGAGGGACAGGAGCCCGTGTACGCGACGCTCGTCTCGACGGGCAAGGACGGCCTCGGCGATCCGAAGACGACGCACAGCACGCCGCTCGGCACGTACAAAGTGTTCCAGAAGCACGTGACCACGACGATGGACTCCGAGGTCGCCGATCACGAGTTCGAGCTCCGCGACGTGCCATGGGTGCAGTATTTCAAGGGCAGCTACGCGCTCCACGCCGCGTACTGGCACGACGATTTCGGTCGAAGCCGTTCGCACGGCTGCATCAACCTTTCGCCCATCGACGCTCGGTACGTTTTCTTCTGGTCGACCCCGACGGTTCCCGAGCACTGGCATGCCGCGTACGCGGCGGGCCCCTTCGAGAATGGGACGACCGTCCACATTCACCCGTGAGGCTCGGGGGCGATGAGCGCGCGCGACCTCGCTCATTTGTGAGCACCGGCCCAGTGGCCAATCGGCGATTCACGAAGGATCGCGGCGCGTTCCGATCTGCGAAGTGCCGTTCTCGCTCGACGAGACCTTACTGTTCTGCCTGAGGCCGGACGTGAGTCCACTCCGACGACGAGGACTTTAGGCGGGGGAATTCGGATCTCGTGGTACCGTGCGCCCCGCAGCCGCCCAGTTGGCCGATGGCGGAGTGCTGCCGGGTCTTTGCTTGCCCGAAGCGAAAAGGAATGTGGAAAGAACAATGAGTACAGTAGCGGACTACGTCAAATTCGACGACGGTAACTTGGCGCGGAAATGGGCGGGGAAGCGCGTTCCGATTAGCGACGTCTACGAGGCGTACCTGGACGGAAAGCTCGATATCCCCGACCAGAGCTGGGACGAGTTCTTCGCGCGTCGGTCCGAGCTCATGTCGTTCCGGCTGACCGGTTCACACGTGAAGTGGGCGCTCACGAACTTTCTACCCGAAGTCACCATCCACTCGCGGCGCCAGGACAAGAAAATCGTCAGTGAACACTACGATCGCGGAAACGATTTCTTCGAGTGGTTCCTCGGCGACGCGATGGTCTATACGGCGGCGTTGTTCGAATCGCCCGACGGCGATCTCGAAGAGGCCCAGTATCGAAAGATCGATCGCTGCTGCGAGAAGCTTCAGCTGAAGAAGGACGAGACGCTGCTCGATATCGGCTGCGGCTGGGGGACGTTCGTGACCCGCGCCGCCGCGAAGTACGGCGCGAAGACTCACGGCGTGACGCTCGCCAAAGAGCAGGTCGCGTTCGGGACGAGCCGAATCCGGAACGCCAACGTCCAGAACCTCGCGACGGTCGAGGTCCGGGACTACCGCGCGGTCACCGGTAAGTTCGACAAGATCGTGAGTCTCGAAATGATCGAGCACGTCGGCGTGAAGAACCTCGACGTCTACTTCCAGAAGGTTCACGAGCTCCTTGCGGACGACGGAGCGTTCGTCCTTCAGTGGACGGGGATTCGCAATCTCTACAGCCCGCAGAATCCGCTGACCGCTCTTTCGTTGCGCCCGGAGGATCTCATCTGGGGCCTGTTCATGAGTCGCTTCATCTTCCCGGGCGCCGACGCAAGCTTGCCGTTGTCAGCGATGTTGCGCGCGGCCGAAAATGCAGGCTTCGAGATCGCGCACGTGGACCGCATGAGCGCGCACTACGCGCTCACGATTCGCGCCTGGCGACAGAATTGGCTGAAGAACAAGGACGCCGTCGTCGCCAAGTACGGTCAGCGTTGGTTCCGTCTGTGGAACTTCTTCCTCCACTGGTCCGCCATCATCGCGGACCAAGGCACGGGCCTCTGCTACCAGGTCACGATGCACAAGGATCATCAGTCCTTCGACCGCACGTCGTTCGCGTTCCCGGCGCAAGAGCGAGCGGTCGTGACCGCGCTGCCCGAGATGCGGACCGCGAAGCGAGTCGTCGGCGCTGCGGAGTAGCGCGCCGGTCGACTGACGGCGTGTCGCATCGCGGGGTCGCGAGCGACACGCCGGTCCGAACCCGGGTCCAAGCCCTCGTCACCGGGTGGGCACCCCGCGCGTTGCGCTTCAGAACGTGTATTCGATCGCCCAGCGGCTCTCGGCGCCCTGGGCTAATACGGTGGCGTGGAACGGCTCGAACGACACGGTTCGGTCGTTTCCCCAGAGCGCGAGCCACGCGAGCGGAAAGTGGCAGCGCGCCCGCACGTCGCCGGCGACCGGGTGGCGCGCCGTGACCTCGAGCTCGCCTCCGAGCGCCGTTCTCGGCACGACGTAGCAGCCTCGTGACCACGCGTGACCGGCGCGGCGCATCACCGAGCCCGCGTCGTTCAGGACGAATCCCGGATTTTCGGGGAGCTCGGTCTCGAGCGACAGCCGGAAGCACTCGCCGTCCGCCCAAGGCAAGAACGGGTGGGCGAACCAGCGCACCGGAAGCGTGCGCATTCCGGTATTCGCGAGGCGAGTGGTCGAAACGAGCGTACGATCGCGCAGAGAAATCTCGCGCACGAGCTCGAGCGCGTAGCCGGAAAAGCGCTCGCTCGAGCGCATCGTCACGGCGTTGCGCGAGCGCTCGATGCTCCAGGCCGCGCGCTCGACGACCGTCGGGTTGTCGCGCACGTGGAACGGCCGCACCGCGCTTTCGCGCCGCACTCGGCCCACGCCGATGACCCAAACGTCGTCGCCCACGCACGCGCTGTCTTGCCCGAGCGCGATTTCGAACACTTCGGGCAGCCCCTGTCCGTCGAACGGCGGCGGCTCCGGCGCGGGAAAACAGGGCCCCGAAAGCAAGGGTCCGTGGCGAGCGTCCGTGACCTGCCAGACGTAACCTCCCGAGCAGTAGCGGGAGCCGAGCCTGCCCGTATCGGTCGCGGGGTCGAGAAGGGACGCGCAGAGCCCATTTTCCTCGAGCGAGAACACGACCTCCATCCTACGACGCCCGCTAGTCGCGAGGTGAGGTCGTCGAGCGAGGGGCGCCCACTCCGGACCGCGAAGGCGGGGCGGGGGACCGCGCGCCGGAACCTCGAGCAGAGCCGACGAGCAATTCCGAGCGGTCGCGCCGGATTTTCGCCCGTGGGGCCGTCAGCACCAGCGTACGCGGACGCGGTACTTCACCTGGGTTTTCCCGCGTTTCGGCACGTTCACCTCGAACGTGAAGGTGCTCGCGTCTTCTTTCGTCGCCGGGTGGCTCGACTCGACGATCGTCCAGTCGCCGCCGGCGGGCTCGCGGATCTCGACCTTCACGTTCTCGTCCTTGTGATTGCGTAGCTCGATTTGCCACGCGCTTTCGGACACGCAGTTGCCGAGCGCGCGCCATTCCATCTGCTTGCGATCGGCGACGACGTCGAACGCCTCGCCCATCTTGATTTTCACGCGCTCGTCGCGCGGCGTGTGGTCGATCGAGTCTTCGCCGACGAACTGTTTCGAGCCGCTCTTGTCCGCCTTGTAGACGCGGACGACGCCCTTCGGCAGCGGCATGCCCAGGCGGTTCTTCTCGGCGTTCTCGAAGTCCAGGAACACGCCGACCTTCTGGTTCTTCGGGAGCTCGCCGTACTGGCCGCGGAAGAAGTATTGCTCGCCGAAGAAGATCAGTCGCTTTCGGACGCCGATGTTCTGCGCCTCGAGCAGCGTCACCTGCTTCTGTTCCTTGTCGAGCACGGTCGTCGGGCGTCCGAGCGTGTAAAGGTGATACTCGAACAATCCTTCCTCGCGAAATCCCCCGCCGGGCGCGCCTTGCGCCGCCTTTTCCATGGCGCGTGTGGACATATCCATGGCCACTTCTTCGCGCACGCGGTTCACGTCTCCGGCGACGAGCTTGAGCTCGGCGTTTCGGTAGCTCGACCCCGTCTGGTTCGCGAGCGTCACCCAGCCGACGAGATCGCCCTTCGTGTCGTTCTCGTTCACGACGAACACGTAGTCGGCTTTCCACGTCATCCCGCGCGCGAGGTACGAAACCTCGACCGTCTGTTTCGGTTGCTTCGAATCGACGAGCCAGACGAGCGTGGGCTTGGCGATGAGATTCGGCGGAAGCTCGGGAAACGCGAGCCGCCCGGGGTAGCCGAAGGTGATCTCCTTGCCGATCTGGAGCACCGGGCCGCCCTCGACGGACAGGAGCTTCGCGTCCACGACGTCCTCTTTGCCCGTCGACTCGTGGTAGCGGTACGCGCGCACGCCGAGGCCGACGTACTTCCTGAGCAGCGTGTCGGGAGAGAGCAGATCGTAGCGGTAATTCTGCTCGAGCACCGAGAACCCGCCGCCGAGCGGCTTCACCGCGACGGTTTCCGGCTGGATGGTCGAAGCCACGTCGCGAAATTCGAGCGCCACGCGTCCGGTGCCGAGATCCTTGAGGTCGCGCACCTCGCGCACGAGGCCGAAGTTCTGGTTGTAGACCGTAATGGTCACCTGCTTGCGGTCGGCGTCGCCCGAGACCTTCGTGCTGCTGGCGACCGGCGCCTGAGCCGGGGCTTGGGCGAGCGCCGCGCCCGAGAGCGTCGCGCCGAGGAGCGTCGTCGTGAAGAGTCGTTTCAGCATCATGGTCAGCACCACCGCAATCTGATCTTGTAAGAAACCTTGGTTTCGCCGCGAGACGGCACGTCGACCGTGAAGACGAGCGTGCGCGCGTCTTCTTTCCTCGCCGGATGACTCGACGAGACGATGTCCCAATCGCCGTTCGCGGGATCCTCGATTTCGACTTTGACGGCTTCGTCCTTGTGGTTACGAAGCGCAATCGTCCACGTGCTCTCGCTCGAGCAGCTGCCGAGCGCCCGCCACTCCATCTGCTTTCGATCGGCGACGACGTCGAACGCTTCGCCGAGCTTGATCTCGATTTCTTCGTCGCGCGGCGTGTGATCGATCGAGTCCTCGCCGACGAACTGCTGCGCGCCGCTCGTGTCCGCCTTGTAAACGCGCACGACGCCCTTCGGCAGCGGCATGCCGAGTCCGCGTTTCTCCGAGTTCTCGAGCTTGACGAACACGGAGACCTTCTGATTCTTCGGAAGCTCGCCGATACGGCTCCGGAACCAGTAGTCCTGACCACGGAAGACGAGCTTCTTCTCGAGCTTTACGCCGTGCGCCTCGAGCAGCGTCACCTGCTTCTTTTCCTTGTCGAGCAGTGTCGTCGGGCGCTGCAGCGCGTAGAGGTGATACTCGAACAGCGCTTCCTGCCGGAAGGGCGCCGGGGCCGAAACGGGAGCCGCGTCGTATTCCATCATCGGGGCGGCAGGCGGCGGCGGAGGCGGCGCCACGCGCTGCACGTCGCCGGCGACGAGCTTGAGCTCGGCGTTCGTGTAGCTCGTGCCGCTCTGGTTTTCGAGCGTGACCCAACCGGTGAGATCGCCGGCCTGGTCTTTCGCGTCGACGACGAGAACGTAGTCCGCGTTCCACGACAGGTTCTGCGTGATGTAGCTCACCTCGACGCGCTGGCGCGGCGCGCTCGACGCCAGCAGCCAGACGAGCGTCGGTTTTGCCACGAGGTTCTCGGGGACCTCGGGAAATACGAAGCGACCCGGAAAGCCCGTGACGACCTCGCCTCCGATGCGAAGCACGGGGCCGTTCTCGACGGCGAGCACGTCGGCGGGCAACACCTCGTCCGTGCCGAGCTTTTCGTTGTAGCGCACGACCTTCACGCGCTTGCCGACGTACTTTTCGAGGAGCTTCTCCGGAGTGAGTAGATCGTACCGGTAGTTCTGCTCGAGCACCGTGAGCGCGTCCGGGTCGTCGAGGCTCCGGATGTGGACCGTTTCCGGTTGGATGTGCGCCGAGACGTCGGCGAACGCGAGCTCGACGCGCCCCGTCGCGAGCTCCACCGCTCGTCGTTCGCGCACGAGCCCGAAGTTCGAGTTGTAGACCGTGATCGAGACCTTCTCGCGACCCTTGGCGTCGGAGCTTCGAGCGGTCACGGGTCCCGTCGCGTTCAGCGCGGGCTTCGACGAGGAGCAGGCGGATGCGAACGCGAGCGCCACGGACAGGGTGGCGGCGTAGAGCGGGCGATTCGACCAAAGCTTCATTCGTATTGACCCAACGTGCGGGGGCCCCGCTTGCTTACATCGGGTTCGCTACTGGACCGAGAACGCTTTGGACACCGAGACGGGATCGCCGGAAAACGGAGGTACGCGTGCGGCGCGGAAAAGCTTCGCGACGCAAGAGCCCACGGTCGTGCCGGCGAGGTCGCCCGTCACGGCGACCGACGTCGGCCTTCCACTCGGAGCGAACGTGATACTCACCTTACCGGTGCCAGTCGGCCCACCGGCCTCCTTGCAGCTTCCCGCGTTGGCGGCGGCAGCCGTCAGCGCCGTTTTCGCGGACGCGGTGTCGAACTCCGCTCCGCCCGCCGCGGGCTTCGCCTCGTCCTTCGGGGGTGCGGTCTCGGCTTCCCGCGGTGCCGTGCTGGCCGCCGAGCTGCGGGGCGCCGCGGGGCGCGTCGCGCCGAGCGTCGCCGGAGCGGCCGCGGACGGGGCGGCGCTCGCTGCGACCGAGGCGCTCGGGGGGACCGAAGCGGCGGGCTCCGCCGTTGCTGCTTCGGACGGTGCGGGCTCGGCAGAGCGCGCGGGCGAAGCGGACGGTTCCGGCCCCGTGCTCGTGGACGCGGGCGCGGGGATGGGGACGCCCGCAGCGACGAGGATGGGCTGGAGCTTCCCGCTGAACCACGCTCCGGCGAGGCCGCCGACGACCACGATGAGGAGCACCGGCGCGAGCCAGCCACGCTTCTTCGGCGCGGGGTAGGCGAGCTCGCCGGCGTCGAAGGCGGCGAGCTGTGGAGGCGGAGCGCTCACGGGCGCGGTGAAATCGGGAGCCACGAGAGGCGCGCCCGCGCCGCCGCTCTCGAGGGACGGCGACGAGTCGACGAGCACCGACTCGTCGGTGCGCGCGCGCAGCGGCATCACGACGGGTCGCTGTTTTTGCTGCTCTTGCTTGACCAGCTGGTCGAGTGAGAAGAGCACCGAGTTCTCACCGCGCGCGCCCGTGAGCCGCGCGCCGTCGTCCTCGGCGGCCGGCGTGAGCTCCTGCTCCGCTGCGCGCCGCGCTTGCGCGGTGAAGAGGTCGAGGTTCGGGTCTTGCTGATTGCCGCGTCCGTTGCCGCGCGTCCGGGCGCGAGCGGCAGGTTCTCGCCGAGCTGCTCGGGGGTCAGGCGAAGGCTCCGGTGCCGGCGGCAGGGAGTAGTCGACGGGCGAGGGGACGACGCCCGTCGCCGCCTCGTCCTCCGCTCGCGCGTAACTCGGAAGCAACGCGTCGAGTCCGAGTCGTGACGAGTGTACGATGCTCGTCGCTTCGTCGTCGTCGAAGTCCCCGGCACCCGGCGGATGGCTGCTCGGCGCGACGTGAGTCGAGGCGTCGCCTTCGTCGTCGTAGCTCGCCTGCGCCGGTTGCGACGAGGGCGGCGCCGCCGGTTGCGAGGGGCGCGCGTAACCCATGCGCCGAAACGCCGAGGCGATCTCCTCGGCGTCCCAGAGGGTCGCCCATTCGTCCATACCCTCGCGCCAGACGAGCGCCTCCGCGTCGATCCGTTGGTCGCGGTAGAGACGCACGATTTGCGCGACGTCGGCGCTTTCCTGGCGCCCGTCGGGCATCACGACGAGAAACTCGACGGCTTGTTTGACGGACGAAGGAGGGCTCGACAGCGGCGGCAGGCTGGCTCGCGGCACGGGAGCGACGCTCGGCCCCGCATCCGCGCCCGACGTGACGCGCGGCGGATTCACGCTTCCGTCGACGAGAAGCACGGCGCCGCAGCGCTTGCACGTGATACGAACGCGTTTGCCCGCGAGCTTTTCGTCCGGCACTCCGTAGCGCGCCGGGCAGGAGATACACGAGATGTTCATGAGCTCGGGGCGGCGCGCTCTCGCGCGCGCTGACCCAAATTGGGGGACCCGAGCCTACCCCAGACCGGCCTCGCGCTGCTAGAGTGCCGCGCCGACTGATGGTGGAAACCAAGCGAGAAAAGTGGCCCGCCCTCCAGGCCGTGAACGATCTCCTCCAGGCGCGCTACTTCACGGCGGACGTTCGCTGGCTCGGGCTCTTCCGAATCGGGTTCGGAACGCTCCTCGTCTGGGACGTGAGCCGCAGGTGGTGGCAGGCGCGCGAGTTCTACACGAACGACGGCTTCTTCCCGAACCATTTCTCGCTGTTCCGTCCGATGGGCGACGAGCTCTTCTCGCTCATGCACGCCTTCTCGACGATGGGCGAAGTCTCGGTCGTGATGGCGATCATGCTCGCGATCGTGGTCGCCTACACGCTCGGCATCGCGACGAAGGTCATGCAGGTGCTCGCGTTCATCTCGATCACGAGCCTGGATGCGCGCAATATCTTCGTCGAAAACGGCGGCGACGTGGTCGTGAACCTGCTCGCGTTCATCACCATTCCCTTGCCGCTCGGCCGCTGCTTCAGCATCGACGCGGTCGTGCGCTCGCTGCGCGCCCGCCGCGAGAACAGCCCGGCCGCGCTGAACGATCGAACCTATCCGAGCCCGTCGCTCGAGCCCGTCGTCTCGCTCGCGGTGCTCGCGCTCTTCTTGCAGCTCGCCGTCATCTATTTTTTCAACGCCGTGCACAAGGACGGCGCCGGCTGGAGGAACGGCTCTTCCATCTGGTACTTCCTCTGGCAGGACCGCATCGTCACGAAGCTCGGCATTTTCCTGAGGGAACGCGTCTCGTACGAGGTCACCCAGCTCTTCACGTACGGGACGCTCGCCATCGAATTCGCGCTGCCGGCGATCGTGCTCTTTCCCTTCTTCCGCACGTGGGTCATGCGGCTCGCGCTCCTGCTCGGGCTCGGGCTCCACGGCGGCATCGCGCTCACGTCGCGCCTCGGACCGTTTTCCTACGCCATGGTCCTCATGTACGTGCCGCTGCTCGCGGCGCGGGACGCAGAGCTCCTTGGGCGCTGGTTTCGGCGCGATGCTCGGCGGCGAACGGTCATCTTCGACGTCGATTGCGGGATCTGCCTGTTTTTTGCGCGACTTTTGAAGCGGCTCGACCCCTGCGCGCGGCTCACGTTCATCGGCAACGACGAGGTCGATCGCTTACCCCCCGGCGTCGACCCGGCGCTCACCGAGCGCACGGTCGTCGTCGTCGATCCCAACGGCAAGATCCACACCGAAGAGCGCGCCGTCTTCGAGATCGGTCGGGCGATCCCCTTCGGCGTGGTCGCACTCGGCTGGCTGCGCGTGCCGGGTCTTTCGCTGCTCGGCCGGGCCGCCTACCGGGCTCTCGCCAAGCACCGTATCGCCGTTTCGGGCGCGCTCGGACTCGGCGCGTGCGGGATCGCGCTGCCGGCCGAGAGCGCCCCGAAGCCCGCGCCCAGCGAGCGCGAGACGTTCCGCACCTGGCGGGCGAGCGCCGGCACGTTCGTGCGCGAGGGCGCCGCGGCCATCATCGTCATCATGCTCGGCGTCCAGGTCGTGAACGATAACGCCTACATCAATCGTCGTTTCAAGGTGAAACGACCCGAGTGGGTGGTGCACTTCGTGAACACGTTCCGCTTGCTCGAGGGGTGGGGCATGTTCGCGCCCGAGCCTCCTTACGAGGACGGACGCATGATCGTCGACGGGCGCACGAAGGACGGTCGCAAGCTCGATCCGTTCACCGGCGAAGCGCCCGATTTCGACC
>DASUTR010000955.1:0-7514 GCA_036374535.1 Polyangiaceae bacterium | reverse complement strand
GAACCCTGACCGCTGCGCGAACCCTGACCGGCGCGCGATCCCTGACCGCCACGGGAACCTTGACCGCCACGCGTCGAGCGCGAGCCACCACGGCCGGACGACGACCGGCCCGACGAGCGCGAGGAGCTCCCCCCGCGCCCAGCCCTCGATTGTTGGCCACCCGAGCGTTGTTTCTTGGACCGTGAGCGTCTGTTCGATTTGGATCGTGCCATGCGGCCCCCTCAAGCAAGCTACGTGCCGCAGCCCGCTTTCGCACGGTGCATCCCGCCCCGAGGTAGCCTAGCGGCACGCCGATTGCTGCACAGTATTAAGCGTGCGCCTCTCGACGCGATCGATCCCGGAACTTCCAAAGACGGTGCGACGCCCGGCTTACGATCGCCGAGCGCTGCGGGAAGGGGTGCTGCACATCGGCGTCGGAAACTTCCATCGCGCGCATCAGGCGCTCTACTTCGACGAGAGCATCGAAAGCACGGGCAGTACCGATTGGGGCATTTGTGGCGTGGGGATTCTCCCGTCCGACCGAGCCGTTCACGACGCGCTCGTCGAGCAGGACGGGCTTTACTCGCTCGTCGAGAAGAGCGACGACGAGCGCCGCGTCCGAGTCATCGGCGCGCTCGTACGGCACGTTCTTGCTCCGGTAAATCCGGAAGTCGTGTTCGAAGTCTTGGCCCGTCCCGAAACGCGTCTGGTCACCCTCACGATCACCGAGGGCGGCTACTGTGCACGAGGAAGCGCGGGACTCGACTTCGGCCATCCCGACATCGAGCACGACCTCCGGCGGCGATGGCGCCCGAAGACGGTGTACGGATACCTCGCCGAAGGACTCGATCGCCGCCGGCTTCGAGGGCTCGGGCCTCTTCCCGTGGTTTCTTGCGACAACGTGCCGGACAACGGCACCGTCCTCCGTCACGCGCTCGTCGACTTCTGCTCCGCGCGCGGCGCGGAGCTCGGAGCCTGGCTTCGCGATCACGGCTCTTTTCCGAGCTCCATGGTGGATCGCATCACACCGGCCGCGACGGCGGGGGACCGCGAGCGCTTGCTCGCCGACACCGGCATCGAGGACGCTTCCCCCGTCGTCTGCGAGCCGTTTCGACAGTGGGTATTGGAAGACGCCTTCGTGGGACAACGGCCCCCGCTCGACGGGGTCGGGGTGCACTTCGCACGCGACGTTCGACCCTATCAGGAGGTCAAGATCCGCCTCCTCAATGCGACTCACTCCGCGATGGGCTACCTCGGCCACCTCTGCGGCTATCGATACGTGCACGAGGTCGCGAGCGCGCCGGAGTTCCAACCGTACCTGCGGGGCCTCATGGACGACGAGGTGAGCCCCCTGCTCTCGTCACTTCCGGGCCTATCGCTCGACGCCTACAAAGCGACTCTCTTCGCTCGCTTTCGGAACCGCGCGCTCGTCGATCCGCTGCTTCGAATCTGCGCCGACGGGTCGGCGAAGCTCCCGAAGTTCGTGCTCCCTTCGATCCAGGGCGAGCTCGAGCGGAATGGGCCGATTCGCTGGCTTTCGCTCTGCGTCGCGAGTTTCCTGCGTTTTCTGAACGGCACCGATGACGCGGGCGGGCCAATCCCCGTGATCGACCCCGGGGCCGCGGCGCTCGTCGACGTCGTGCGCTCGCACCCCGGTGATGCACGCCTTGCTCTCGGCGAAGAGACCATCTTCGGAAAGCTCGGACGCTCCGAACGCTTCGTGAACGAGGTGTCGGCGTGGCTGCGAGCGCTTCACGAACGAGGCGCTCGCGCCGTGCTCGGCGTCGACTGAGGGCGAGACTGCGAGTCTCCGAGTGCCGGCGCGAGCTCGCGAAGGCTTAACGGAGAACGCGCGCCTCGCGGGGTTTTGCCCCGGTGAGACGCGGGCGACGCACGTACGGTGCAGAGGACGCGACGAGTCCCGGGGTCCACGCGACCAGCGAGCGGCTCGACGCTTGCACCGACCCCGGCACCCCAACGAACGGAGCCATTGGATGAACGTCGAAGGCATCGAAGTCGGCGCAGAATCGAACGAACGAACACTCGAACCCGCCAGCGACGGCGGGGCGAAACGGCACGATCGAACCACGAGGGGATGGGTCGGCGTCGGTGTCGGCGTGGGCGCGGCCGTTGCGCTCGCGGTCTTGCGCGGGCGGTCGCAGGGCAGCCGAGCCCGTGCCCTCACGTGGGCGGGCGCGGCAGTGACGGGCGCGACGCTCGTCGACACGCTCGTCTTGGTGCGCCGGCGCGGGCTATTGCGGGCCAAACCACGACCCGTATCGCTCCACAGTACGGTGACGATTCGCCGCTCGCGCGACGATATCTACCGCTATTGGCGGGAGCTCAAGAATCTGGCCGTGTTCATGCGCCACATCGACTCGGTGAGCGAGACGAACGGACATTCCCTGTGGCGCGCGTGGGGACCGGCCGGCGTTCATGCCGAATGGGAGGCGGAGATCGTCGCCGATCGCCCCGGCGAACGCATCGCCTGGCGATCGCTCGAGGGAGCGACGGTGCCGAACCGCGGCTCGGTCGAGTTCCGCGACGCGCCTGGCGGGCAAGGCACCGAGGTTCACCTCGAAATCGTCTTCGAGCCCCCGGCGGGGAGCGCCGGCGCCGGCATCGCGCGCCTATTCGCCACGCTTCCCGAGCAATCGATGAAGAGCGACCTCCGACGCCTGAAACAGCTGCTCGAAACCGGCGAGATCGTCTGCTCCGACGCGAGCATTCACCGGGGGACACACCCGGCGCGCCCGCCCGAGCGGAGCGAGCTGCCACTCGTGAACGGGATGGTGCGATCATGAAAGCTGCTTGTTGGTACGGGAAAAAATCGGTGCGCGTCGAGGACGTTCCGGATCCTCAAATCTTGAACGGCCGCGACGCCATCATTCGGGTGACGAGCACGGCCATTTGCGGCTCGGATTTGCACCTGTACAACGGGTTCATGCCGACGCTCGAGAAGGGCGACATCCTCGGCCACGAATTCATGGGTGAAGTCGTCGAGGTCGGTCCGCTCGTTACGAATCTGCAAATCGGCGATCGCGTCGTGGTTCCCTTCCCCATTGCGTGCGGCGGTTGCTCTGCGTGCGCAGCCGGCATGTGGTCGCTCTGCGAGAACTCGAATCCGAACGCATGGATGGCCGAAAAACTCTGGGGCTACTCGCCCTGCGGGATTTTCGGCTACTCGCACTTGCTCGGCGGTTTCGCGGGCGGTCAAGCCGAATACGTCCGCGTTCCCTTCGCCGACGTCGGGCCCATCAAGGTCTCGCCGTTCCTCGATGACGAGCAGGTGCTGTTCCTCTCCGACATTCTGCCGACGGGCTACATGGGCGCAGAGATGTGTAACCTAAAAGGGGGCGAGGTCGTCGCCGTCTGGGGCTGTGGCCCCGTCGGTCAATTCGCCATCGCCAGCGCGCGCCTGCTGGGAGCCGAGCGAATCATCGCGATCGATCGCTTTCCGTATCGTCTCGAGCTCGCACAGCGGCGCGCCGGCGCGACCGACGTCATCAACTACGAAGAGGTCGACGTGCTCGAGGCGCTGCGCGAAATGACGGGCGGCCGCGGCCCCGATGCCTGCATCGACGCGGTCGGGCTCGAAGCGCACGCCTCCGGCCCGCTCTACGCGCTCGATCGCGCCAAGCAGGCGATGATGCTCGAAACCGATCGGCCCATCGCGCTTCGCGAAGCCATTCGAGCGTGCAAGAACGGCGGCACCGTCTCGGTCATCGGCGTTTACGGCGGGCTCATCGATCATTTTCCGATCGGCGCCATCGTCAACCGGTCCCTCACGTTGCGAAGCGGTCAATGCCACGTCCACCGCTACCTTCGCCCGTTGCTCGAACGCATCGAGCGCGGCGAGCTCGATCCGTCGTTCGTAGTGACGCACCGGCTGCCGCTGTCCGAAGCCGCACGAGGCTACGACATCTTCCTGAACAAGCTCGACGCCTGCGAAAAGGTCGTGCTCAAGGCGGCCTGAACCTAGGGTCCGACGCTCGCTCTGTCAGCGCTGGAAGGCGGTCCCGGGACCGGTCATCTTCCGGTGCTGCTCGGCGAGCGCGGGCCCGGGCAAGAGGCGCGCGATCGCCGCGCGGAGCTTGTTCTGCCAACCGGTGATGACCTCGGCGTCGCCCTGCATCATCGCCTCGAAACCTTGCTTGGCGACGTCGCTCGCCGGCATCTTTTCTTCTATCCCGACCTTCGTGTCGAGGAGGTCGGCGCGTTCGAAGAATTCGGTCTCCGTGGCGCCGGGCATGAGGCACGTCACGCTGACCCCGGAGCCCTTGAGCTCGGCGCGAAGCGCGTAGGCGAAGGAGTCGAGGAACGCCTTCGTCGCGTTGTAAACCGCTTGGTACGTCCCCGGCATGAGTCCCGCGATCGAGCCGGTGATGAGAATGCGCCCGTCCCCGCGCGCTTTCATGTC
Organism: Polyangiaceae bacterium; assembly: GCA_036374535.1. Lineage (GTDB taxonomy): Bacteria > Myxococcota_A > Polyangia > Polyangiales > Polyangiaceae > PMG-095. The sequence continues at coordinate 3,115 of DASUTR010000955.1, read as the reverse complement.
GCGTCCGATGCAGTGCACGAGGTACAGAGTGCCCGTGACGTTCGTGTCGATGACGTGGCGGATGTCGCTGAAATCCTGCTCGAGGAACGCGTGACCCAGACCATGCCCCGCGTTGGCGAGCAGCGCCGCGACGGGGCGCCCGCGCGTCGCCGAGACCAACGCATCGACGCCGGAGAGTGTCGCGAGGTCCGCCTCGACCGTTTCCACGGCGGCGCCGGTCTCGCGCAGCGTGACCGCAGCGAGCCGTATCTTCGGTTCGTCCGCGGCGATCAGGAGATCGAATCCGGCTTCGCCGCAGCATCTGGCGAGCTCGAAGCCGATGCCGGCGGACGCTCCAGTGACGATGGCGAGAGGACGATGCGGTTCTGTCATGGTGGTTCTCCTCGGGGCGCTCTCCCATCGCTCGGAGCAATTTCCGAACCACGGGCCAATCCCCTGGGGCAATCCCTAGGCCGCATGTGACTTTTTCAGGCCGAGGGCGAGAAATACCCAAGGTCGAATTCGGCCGCGTCCCGGCCGAGTTCGTCCAGTGCCGAGTGCGTGCTCGTACGAGCGAGCCCACTGGTTTCGCACACTTCGCAGAACCGAGCAGCGAGGCACGGAACGTGCTCACGCACCGGCCGGACCGTACCCGGGAGAGGCGTAGTGATTGCTTTAGGACTGAAGCTTGGTCTGACGAATGGCGAGCAACGCGTATTCTCGCGAATTCTGCTCGGCGAGACGTACCGCGAGATCGCCGCGAATCTCGGCTGCACCGTGAAAAATGTGGAGTTCCACGTTTCTAACATCCTCCGCCGCGCTCACGCCCGGAGCATGAAGAAGCTCGTCGCCGAGATGAGGGGCGACGCCCTCGGCTAGCGCGCGCTGCACGTCAATCGAACGGTGCCCTCGCCCACCGAGAACATGGCGGCGTCGAAGGACGGCGGCCCGAGCGTGCCGCGCGGACCGCGGGACACGCACCAGGGCTCCTTCGGAAGGCCCGTCCAGGAGCGGTCGAACTTGCCGTTCGAGTTCGCATCCTGAAAGGCGCCTGCGGCGTACGTGCCCGGCTTCAGATCGGCGAAGCGACACGTCGCGACGTTGCCGCGGAACCCCGCCGCCGAGCCCTTCACGGGGCGCTTCAACCATCCGCCGCGCTCGTACACGCCGCAAAACACCTTCCCCTGTGCCGCACCCACCGAGACGGAGAGCAGCACCTCGTTGCGCGCGCGCGCATCGCCGGAAGCCGTCCCCGAGCCCGAGGCAAGGAGCGCGACGAGGCAGAAACAGGCTCGCCGGACCCACGGATTTCTAGTCACACTGTTCGAAAGCCCGGCAAGCATCGGTAACGAAAACGTGGCTAACGCTTCCCTTCTTTCATGAACGTTCCGCCTCCGTTGCGCAAGCGCAACGCGGCTAAATTCCCGAGTGGCTCGCGCGCTCACGGCTCCGCCGCCCGAGCTTCCCGCTGGTCGAGCCAGAGACGGTAGGTCGTCCTCAGATTGACTGCGCCGAGGAAGAGCTCGAGCAACGTGCCGCCGATCGAGCCCAAAATGAGGTTGTTCGCGAGCCAGCACGCCGTCGCGAAGAGCAGGATGACGCGAAGCGCGACACCGTCGAAGAAGAAGAATGCAACCGTCCCCGCGCACGACGCGAGCACGGGAAGCCAGCCGACGACGCTCGACGCCGTCACGAAGCCGAGAGCGACGTTGACGGAGACGATGACGGCCGCGACGTACGCCGAGCGCGTGTACAGCGAAAGCACCGCGCGCACGGAGGTGACGAGCGATGCGGCGGCCGCCGCCAGACTGCCGAGTAACAGGAAATGGACGGCGTACGAGAACGCTTGTGCGCCCATCGTCGCTCTGAGCTTTCGGTCGTCCTTGCGCGAAAACGAGTAGATCCCGATGGCGAAGGCGACATAGCCGGCGAGCTGGGCCGGCGAAAACAAACCGTGCGAGGGCATCGAAGAGGCGTTGGGGCCCGCCATGTACACCGGTCCGCCCGCTCCCTGGGGCCGAAAACGCGCGTTCCCCTCAAAAAGTCGCGTCGGGACATCGGCCTGAACGCTGCGCGCGCGGGTCACGCCGCGCCCGCGGGCGCGCGACAGCGCGGCGCGCACTTCGACCGGGGCTAACCCTTCGCTGGCTTCTTGAAACGAAGCACGAAGCGGTCGCTCGTACCGCGTCGTTCAGCGGCCTTGCGCGGCGACGCGTTCCAGTCGCGCGAGTCGGCTGGATTGCGGAGAAACGTGGCTTCGCCGTCGAGCACGAAGCCGGCTTTCTGAACTTCTTCTCGAACGACCTTCTCCTCGATGCGATGCAGCGTCTCGGCCTCGCTCACGCCGGTGCCGTCGCGTCCCGCGTGATCGACGATGCCGTAGACACCGCCGGGCTTGAGCGCCGCGAACACGGCCCGGTTCATTCGATCGCGATCCGTCTTCATCCAAACGCTGTCGTGATAGAAAAGCACCATGATGATCGCGTCGAGCTCCCTCGCCTCGGGCGGCAGCGGCTCGTCGAGCTCGCGATCGACGCGGATGACGTTCGACATCACGGGCTTGGCGAGACGCGCGCTCCAAGGAGCCTCGGCGAACCGTTCGAGGATGACGCGTGAGTTTTGAGCGTATACTTTACCGTTCGAGCCGACGACGCGCGCCAAGAGTTCCGTCGTGTAGCCGCCTCCCGCACTGAGCTCGGCGACGCGCATGTCGCGCGCGATACCGAAGAACGCGAGGAGCTCGGCGGGCTTTCGTCCTTCGTCGAGCGCGCGATCGTCGGCGCTCCGATCCTGCGCGGCGACGGCGGCCTGCGCCCCGTCGGGCAATTGCGATGAGACCGAAACGGGCGCCGGTGCGAGCGGGACGGCTGGCGGCAGCGCGCGTGATTCGGACGGGCTCGACGGCACGGCGTGCGGCGATACCCCGCACCCGAACGCGAGCGCGGACAGCAAGAGTCGAGAAAGCGGGCGGAGGGACACCGCTCGGTCGTTATCATTCACGGACGGCGGTGTCACGAGACCGTGAGTCACGTTGCCCACTCGGGCGTGCGAGCGCGCCGTCAGAGCGGCGTTTCGAGAGCGAGCACGCTCCGTGGCTCGGGCGCGGCCTTACGCCCGATGACGCTCGGCGCGTACG
>DASUTR010000954.1:0-14488 GCA_036374535.1 Polyangiaceae bacterium | reverse complement strand
GGAGAGCAATAGGCGACGAGGTAGTAGCGCCGGTAGACCTTCATGATGCGCGACGCCGCCTCCTCGAACGCGATGGGAATGGCGTTCGGCATTTCTTCGGGGTTCCCCGCGCGGAAGACGCCGTTCTGAGCGAAGTCGAGGTAAGGCGTCTCGGGCTCGACCCCGATGCCGATGATCCCGGCCTGACTCGACCCGAGCACTTCGGAGAGCTCCGCGTCGCTGACGCGTCCGGCGAGATCCGGGCCGCGCGCGAAGACGACGAGCGTGCCGAGCGCGACGGGCTTGCCCTCGGTCGAAAGGCGCGCGTCGAGCTCGGCGAGTCCGGCGACGATGGCGCCGTTCAGGTCGCGCGAGGGGTCGGGCGTCTTGGTTTTCGCGAGCTTGAGCGCGCTCGGCTGCGCGGGATCGAGCGTATTCGTGGCGCGGGCGTACTCGCCGACTTTCGTCGGTTTTTCGCTGCCGGAAAACGCGAGCACCGTCACGGCAAGCGTGGTCTGGAGCTTGCGAACGAACGCCTCGACGGCCTGCGCGTAGGTGGCGCGCTGCTCCTCGCTCACGTCGCCCGATAGATCGACGAGCAGCACGACGTGCTCGCTCGTGACGAGCTCGCGCGGCAAGATCGTCGTTTTCGTCTCTTCCGCCGGCAGGAGCCGGTCGTTTTCGTAAATGCGAAAAGCCGAAACGTCGAGATCGTTCAGCGGCTCGCCTTCGGCGGTCACGCCGACGTAGAGCGCCACGTTCGCCGGCGGCTCGGCGTTCGTCGCGAGCGAGCGCACCTTGAGGCTGCCGTAGACCGCGGGCTTCGCGCAGCCGGAGAGCACGGCGAGCGCGAACGAAACCGCGACGACGACAAGCCGCCTCCGTGCCTCGAACGGGACCATAAGAGCTCCATACCGAAGCGCCCTGCCCCCGTCCAAGATTGTCGAGCGAACGGGGTCGAATCGCCCATGCTAACGTTCTTTCGCGCGGTTTGGTCGTTCGCGTTCGTCGTCTCGGGCTGCGCGGGACCCGAGGTCGACCCGGCGAACGTGCCGGACAACGGTCAGACGTACCGCGACGCCATCGCGACGATTTGCGCGGTCGACGCGGCCGTCGGCGCAGGCGGCGACACCGACGTGCTCGAGCTCGCCGGCCGCCGTCACGAGTACCTGCAGTCGCACGTGAAGCACCCCGACGGCATCTACTTTTACACGTTGTTTCGAACGCAAGGTCCGAAGGAGCAAGCGGCCGCGCTCGAGAAAGAAGTCACGAGCCTCGGGCTCGGGGGCTGCGCTCTCGCGGACACGCTCGCCGCGGAAGCGTCGGCGGGATGAGAACGTCCTCGAATCGCCGCGCCGCGTGTTCCTCGGGCTCGTCGGGGTGATCACGCGAATTCTTCGAGGTTCACGCGTCGACGTCGCGCGACTAGGCGCCTTCGCTCCTCTCGGATAGCATCGGAAGAAGCCCGATGAAGCTCAAGACCAAGACCATTTTGCGGCTTCGTGACGCGCTCCTCCAGAGCGGACGCCGGCCGAGTCTCGTCGCGTCGTCCGCGTACGAGACGCTCACGCGCGAAGGCCTCTTGAGCCCCGAGGAAGTCGGCGCGTTGAACCGCGTCGAGCCCCTGGCCGAGACGATGTTCCTGATGATGTGCGCCGATTCGAAGGTGACGGACGCGGAGCGCGACGCGGTGCGGGGTGCCATTCGCGGATTGACCGGCGACGGCCTGCGCACCGGAACCATCAAGGTGATGCTCGAAAACTACGAGCGACGCCTGAAGGAAGAGGGACGCGAGGAGCGGCTACGTCAGATCGCGGAAACCATCGCCGAGGAACCCGCCGAAGCCGAAGGCGCGTTCGCGCTCGCCGCGGCGGTCGCGCTCGCGGACGACGAAGTCGCCGACGAAGAGAACGCCCTCATCAATCAGCTCGCCGAGTGGTTCGGTATTCCACCGGACCGCACGGCGGAGATCCTCGATCAGCTCGAGGAAGACCAGGAATCGTCCGCCTCGACCGGGTGAGGCTCGGCCGTGTATCACCGGAGCGGCGTGAGCTCCCAGCAGCCGCGCTCGTCCGGATCGGCCAGGCGTGTGCCGCCGACGCTCGTCGAGATGGAGCGGAGGTAGTCGCGGAGCTCGGCCGAGCGCTCGCCGTTCGGGCCCACGGGCTTCGGGATGTGACCCTCGATGAGGTAAGGACATGCGCGCGCCGTGATCGAGCGATCTTCGGCGACCTCGAGCCGCGCCAGGTAGCCGAGCTTGGTGCTCGGTGCCCAGTCGTGTCCGGCGAACACGAAGTTCCCGAGGCTGTAGAAGATGGGGCGCTGTTGGTGCCAGCCGACGCCCTGCGGGACGTGCGGGTGGTGACCGATGACGGCGTCGACGAATCCGGTCTTCATGACGGACTCGAGGAAGCGCTTCGTAGGACCGGTCGGCGCGTCGATGTACTCGGCGCCACCGTGGTACGAAACGAGGACCACGTCGTGCTCGGCGCGCGCCTTTTTCAAGAGGGGAAAGAGCGCGTTCAGGCGCGCCCACGCGACGTAATGACGCCCCTCGTGCTCGGCGAACTCTCCCTGATTCCAGATGTGCGTGACCGCGAACACCGCGACGCTCGTCTCGCCCACCCTGACGACGGCGGGCTTGTACGCTTCTTGGAACGTCTTACCGCTGCCTGCGTTCTTCACGCCGGCCCGCGCGAGGTTGTCGAGGGTTTCGAACAGCGCCGAGCGCCCGTAGTCCCAGGCATGGTTGTTCGCGGTCGACACGACGTCGATCCCGGCGCGCGCGAGCACGTCGGCGCCGCCGGGCGGCCCCGTAAAGATGAGACGATTGCGCGGCGACTGGGTTTCGCCGTTCTGGTCGCTGAGCTGCGACTCGAGGTTCACGAACGTCACGTCGGCGTCCTGAAAGAGCGGGGCGATCGACGAAAATGGGTCGTAAGCCGGGTTTGCGAGAATGGCCTGCCCGCACTCTCGCCCGAAGTTCACGTCGCCGCCCGCGACGATGACGAAGCGCTTCGGTTTCGACGGTTGCGGCTCGTTCGCGGGAGCCCCGGACGAGGGCGCGGGGTGCGCGGAGGAAGCCGCCTTCGGGTCCGAGGAAGCCGCCGGCAACGGCGAGCTCGCCGCCTTCGATTCGGCGCCCGGGGCGCCGAGGATGCTGAACGCGCCGAGCGCGGCGAGGGCGACGCCGGCGGCCGCGGCCGAGGCAAGCGCGACACGCATGGAATACTCTCCCGTTTTCTAGCATGACGCTCGGCGGTCTCCCATGACGTCTCCGAACAGGCTCACTTCCGACGCGGGCGCGCGCGGTTCCGACCCCGCCACGGGACTCGGTGCACGCGCTTCGCGACGGACGATAACGGCGCTCACCGTCTGCCAGGCGCTCCTCTTCACGAACAATGCAATTCTGATCTCGCTCGGGGGCCTCGCGGGGCAGGCCCTCGCGCCGCACAAGCATCTCGCGACGCTGCCCGTGACGGCCGGCGTCGTCGGCGGAGCGCTCACCACGTTTTACGCGTCCGTCCTCATGCAGCGCGTGGGGCGGCGCGCGGGGTTCACGCTCGGCGCTGCGTTCGGAGTGCTCGGCGCCGCAATCTGTTCGCTGTCTCTCGTGCTGTCGAATTTTTGGGGGTTCTGCCTCGGGTCGCTCGTGTGCGGCGTCTACAACGCGTTCGGCGGATACTACCGCTTCGCGGCGGCGGAGGCGGCGCGTCCGGAGGCGAAGGCGAACGCGATCTCTATCGTGCTCGTGGGCGGGCTCGCCGGGGGGATCTTGGGCCCGTGGACGAGCCGGCACACGAAAGAGCTCTTCGCGACGCCGTTTCTCGGAAGCTATCTCTCGCTCTTCGCCTTCCTCGCGGTCGTGCTCGTCACGCTGCGCTTCGTCGCGCTCTCGCGACCGACGGGCGGGGATGGGCCGGCTTCCGCGCGACCGCTGCGCCGCATCGTGAGCGAGCCGCTGTTCATCGTCGCCGCCCTCTCCGCTGCCCTCGGCTACGGCGTGATGAGCCTGCTCATGACGGCGACGCCGCTGGCGATGGGCGCGTGCGGACACCCGTACGGAGACGCGACGACCGTCATCGCGTCCCACGTCGTCGCCATGTTCGCGCCGGCGCTCGTCACGGGGCGCCTCATCCAGCGCTTCGGCGTGTTCCACGTGATGCTCGCGGGCGTCGCGCTGAACCTCGCGTGCGTCGGCGTCGCGCTCGCGGGCGCCGACGTCCCGCATTTTCTCGGGGCGCTCGTGCTCCTCGGCGTCGGGTGGAACTTCATGTACATCGGCGGCACGACGCTCTTGTCCGAGGTCGTGCGCCCGGCCGACCGAGCGCGTGCTCAAGGCATGAACGATCTCGCGATTTTCGTGACGATGGTGCTCTCGTCGTTCGCGTCGGGTGTCATCGTCGAGCGCGACGGCTGGCGCACCTTGAACCTTGCGGCCGTTCCGTTCCTGCTCGCCGCCGGCGGCGCCATCGTCTGGGTCGCTGCCCGGCGCCCGCGCGCCGCCTGACGCTTCATGGGACAGGACCACGCTCGCCAAGACCGGCTCGCTCGACCGCGGCGTAGGGATTGTTCACGGCGTTCTGAGCGGCAGGCGCAGGGTTACGACAGTCCCGCCGCCTTCGGCGTCGCCGAACTCGAGCGTGCCGCCGTGCCTTCGCACGATCGAATCGGTGATCGAAAGGCCGAGACCGGTGCCCTGGCCGACGGGTTTGGTCGTGAAAAATGGTTCGACGATGCGCGCGCGAATGTCCTCGGGGACGCCGTGCCCCGTATCGGCGACCACGATGCGGTACCCGTCGCCGTCGGCGCCGGTCGTGATGCGAATGCAGCCTTCTCCGTCGATCGCGTCGATCGAATTCGAGATGAGGTTCAGGAGCGCCTGGTTCAACAGGCCCGGATAACACTCGAGCCGGTCGGGCGGCCCGAACTCGGTCACGACGCGAATGCGCGTCTTCAACCTGTGGCCGACGATCGTCAGGAGCGATTCGACGGATTCGCGGATGCCGACGACTTTGAGCTCGCCCTCGTCGAGGCGCGAAAACGTGCGGAGTTTCACGACGAGCTCGCGGATGCGCTCGAGCCCGATGCCCATCTGGCTCAGGCGGTTCTCGGCGCGTTCGTAGTGCCAGCGCTCGCCCTGGGAACCCTCGCCTGCTACGCGTATTCCGAGCTTTTCGAGGCTCTTTCGCGCCGTCTCGAGGTGGCTGATGGCAAATGCGAGGGGGTTGTTGATCTCGTGCGCGACGCCCGCGACGAGCTCGCCGAGCGAGGCCATCTTGGCCGACTGCACTAGCTTCGACTGTGCCGTTTGGAGCTCGTGATACGCGCTTTCGAGCTCCGCGTTCTTCTTCTGAAGCTCGGCGACGAGCGCCGCCCGCGTTTCGGCGAGCTCGTGCGCGGCGCGCGCCCCGGCAGCTTCGAGCTCCGAGCGCAGGAGCTGCTCGCGAGCACGGCGGTGCTCGTCCTCGAACTGGCTGCGTCGGAGCTGCGCGCGCACTCGAGCTTTCAGCACCTCGAACTCGCCTGATTTGGCGATGAAGTCGTCGGCACCCTTGCTGAGAGCCGCTATCATCGCGCTCTTGTCCTCGGACGCGGTGAGGAGGATCAACGGAATATCGCGAGTGACGGGCGACTGTTTCACGCGGCGGCACGTCTCGATGCCGTCGATCCCGGGCATCATGAGGTCGAGCAAGATGCAGTCCACGCGCTGCGCAGCGAGGAGGTGGAGGGCTTCCTCGCCGGAGCGCGCTAGCACGACATCGTAGCCTTCGCCCTGGAGAACCGAGGCGAGCTCGTTCAGGTAGCTCGGGCTGTCGTCCACGGCGAGAACACGCTTCGGATCGAGCAGGCTCGCGGCCTCGTCGCGGTGACTCGTGCCGGCGCGAAGCACTGCCGCGAGCCGCAGCAAAATCACCTCGAGATCCTCTTCCTTGCGGACGAACGCGTCCGCGCCGGCCTCGAGCGCGTCGAGCTCGGCGGTCGGACCCTGCGTAGCAGTGAGGAGGATACACGGTGTCTTGCGCAGCGCCGCGTCGAGGCGGATGCGCCGAATCACCGTGCCGCCGTCGATTCCCGTCATCACGCCGTCCACGAGGATCGCGGTTGGGCGGCTGCTTGCGGCGAGACGGAGCCCCTCCTCGCCGCTCGTTGCGACGAGCACCTCGTAGCCGGCTCCGCGCAGTGCACGCTCGAGAGCGTCGCGGTACGTCGGGCTGTCGTCGACGACGAGTATCGAGGTCGCGACCGGCGTCCCGGCGTCCGCTCCGGAGCGCTCGCGTGCGAGCTCCCTCGCGCGGGCCACGATGTAACCACGGTCGTACGGCTTGCCGACGTAGTCGTCCGCGCCCGTTCGCAAGCCCCGGATGCGGTGCGCGACCTCCGCCTCGGTCGAGAGCAGGATGACGGGCGGGCGCGGGTCGAAAGCGTTGATCGTTTCGAGCAGATCGAGACCGTCGGCGTCCGGCAAGACCACGTCGAGAACGATGGCGTCCACGCGCTGCTCGCGCGCGATCGCGAGCGCGGCGGCGGCGGTATCGGCGAGGCTCACCTCGAATCCTGCGGACTCGAAGGCCTCGGCGAGGTCCATTCTGACCGTCAAGCTGTCGTCGACGATGAGGACCCTGGCCGTCACCGAAAATGCTCCGCGATCGCGCCGGCGATCTCTCCGAGCGGCAAGATGCGTCCGGCGGCGCCGATGAGCGCTGCTTCGCGCGGCATGCCGTAGACCACGGACGTGGCTTCGTTCTGCGCGATGGTCGGCGAGCCCGCGCGACGCATTTCGAGCAACCCGGCGGCGCCGTCTCGGCCCATACCGGTGAGCAGGCAGCCGAGCGCCGACGCGCCGTACTCCCGCGCGATCGAGTCGAAGAGCACGTCGACCGAGGGCCGGCACGAATGTCGCTCGGCGTCGTTCGTGAGCTGCAGGGACCCGCCCCGGATCACGAGATGTCTGCCGGGCGGCGCGAGGAGCACGCGACCCCCGGCGCCCATCAAGGGTTCGCCGTCGCGTGCGTTCGAAACGTCGTGCGGCGTTTGTTCGTCGAGCCACTCGGCGAACGCCGTCCCGAAGAGCTCGCCGATGTGGAGCACGATCAGAACGGGCGCCGGCACGCGCGGCAGCGCGCGCAAGATGTCGAGCAGCGCCGCAGGACCGCCCGTGGAGGCGCCGATGGCGACGAGGCGCGGCGGGGACGGCGGGCGTGCCGTGGGAACCTCGGCCGCCGGCAGCGCCGCTAACGACGGCCGGAGCCTGCCGCGCGGATGCGTGATGACTCGGATGCGCGCGACGAGCTTCACCGCGGCGACGAGCTTCTTGTCCCAGGCGTCGTCGGGCTCCTCACCGGTCGGTTTTTCGAGCACGTCGACGGCGCCGGCGCTGAGCGCGTCGTACGTCTTGAAAAGATCGCCGCGATTTGCGGATGCCGAGACGATGAGGATCGGCGTCGGGAAGTGAGCCATGATGTACTCGGTCGCCGCGAGGCCGCTCATCACCGGCAGGTGCATGTCGAAAGTCACGACATCGGGACGCAGGCGTTGGCACAGCTCGATGCCGCTCTTACCGTCCGCCGCTTCGGCGACGACCTCGACGCCGGGATCGGCCGCGAGGGCGTCGCAGATGCGTCGCCGCACGGTCAGGGAGTCTTCGACGACGAGGACGCGGAGCTTTTGCATCGCATTCAATCGAGGAGGAAACGAATCTTTTCGAGCAGCTCGTTCTGGTCGAAGTCGCCCTTCACGATATACGCGCTCGCGCCCGCCTTGGCGCCTCGGCGCTTGTCGTCATCCGACGAGCGCGACGTGACGAGGATGGCGGGAGTCTTGCCGAGCTCGGGATCGGCGCGTGTTCGTTCGACGAACGTGAAGCCGTCGATGCCCGGCATCTCGACGTCGACCAGAAAAAGCGCATAGCGCTTGGCGCGTGCCTTCTCGAGCCCTTCCTCCGCCGACGAGGCGAGCTCTACGGCGTAGCCTTCGGATTCGAGGATGCTCCGCTCGAGCATGCGCGTCGTGAGCGAGTCGTCGATGACGAGAATGGGCGCTGCGGGTTTCGGCTCGACGGCGGACGGCGAGCGCGGCGTCCGCTCGACCGCCGTTACGAGCCCTTCGGGATCCACGACCAAGCGCGGGTTGCCGTTCGCGTCGAGCGTCGTTCCCGCGACGGCGGCGAGCGGGGGCATCCCATCGGGAAGCGGTCGCGCGACGATGGTCTCCGTCCCGAGCAAGCGATCGACGCCGACGACGGCGAGCGAACCGTGCGCTTCGACCACGACGGCCGACCACGCCCTACGAGCGGCGGGGCCCGACGCGGTGCCGAGCGAGCGACCGAGCGGCGAGAACGGCACGATGCGCCCTTCGAGCACGATCGAATCGACCTCGGCGGAGCGTGTGAGCTCGTCGGGAGCGAGCCGCATCGCTCGCCGCACGGCGCGCAGCGGAATCGCGGCGATTTGCCCGTCGCTCTCGACCATCAGCGCGTCGAGGGCGGAGCGCGCGACGGGTATCGTCAGCGTGAGCGTCGTCCCGCGCGACGGCCTGCTCGAGAGCGCCACGTTGCCGCCGAGGCGCTCGGCCGTTTCGCGCACGATATCTAGCCCCACCCCGCGGCCCGAGAGCAGGCTCACCTCGCCCGACGTGCTGATGCCGCCCGCGAGCAGGAGCTCCGCGAGCGCTTCGTCGCCGAGCTCGGTTCCCGAATGGCCGCGTTCACGCGCGCTCCTTCGCACCGCCTCGAAGTCGACGCCCCGTCCGTCGTCGCTGCAGACGAAGCGGAAGAGATTTCCGCTACGCGCGATGTCGATGCCGATACGCCCTGCGCTCGGCTTGCCCGCGCGGTGCCGCTCGCTCTCCGTCTCGAGACCGTGAGCGACCGCGTTGCGCACGGCCTGAACGAGCGCTGCTTGAACGGCCGACAGCACCTCCGGATCGAGCCGTGTGTCGCCTCCGGTCGTCTCGAACGTCACCTGTTTGCCGACGCTCACGGCCGCGTCGCGGGCGGCGCGCTCGAGCGCGACGAACATGGCGCTCGCCGGCACGAGACGGAGCCGTTCCGCGCTTTCGCCGACCTGCCGGAGCTCGCGTTCGAGGCGGTCGAGCCCCTGTGTGACGTCGCGTCGCGCGCTTCCGAGCAGTCGAACGAGCTCGTCGGAGAGGGCGCGGAGCTGGGCTCCGGCGGCGTTTCGCGATTCGACCGCGCGCAGCGCGAGACGCTGGTGCAACGACTCCGCGAGCTTGTGCGCCGCTTCGACCGCGGTCGAGCCCGCACGCACCGCGGCGAGTTCGGCACCGAGCTCGGCGACGCCTTCCGCGAGCGCGTCGAGCTCGTCGGTGCCGGCACGGGCGGCGTGAAGTCGGTCGGCCGGCGCCGTGGCCGTGGCCGTGGCGCCCGCGGGTTCCACGGTTACTCGACGGCGCTCGGCTGCCGATGCCGCGGGTTTCGGAGCAGCGGGCGGCTCGGGCGGGACCGCAGGGCCGAGCGCGTCGAGCTTCTCGCGCATCGCGTCGCCCAGGCGGAGAAGCTCGTCGACGAGGCTCCGCGTGACGGGAGCGCTGCCGGCGCGCAGCGGCTCGAGCGCGTCTTCCACGGCGTGGGCGAGGTCCGCTAGGTCGCGCTGACGAACGACGCGAGCTGCGCCCTTGAGCGTGTGGGCGAGGCGAAAGAGCTTACCGACGAGCTCGTTCGGCTCGGCACTTTTTTCGAGCTCGAGCGTACTCTTGCCGAAGCCCTCGAGGATCTCGCGCGCCTCGATGCGAAAATAGCGGAACGGATCGCTCGCCATTTCCGTCATGCCGCGCGCGCGCGGCCGGCCTCCGGATCGACGATGCGCAAGAGATCCCGGGACATCCCCGTGAGCTCGGACGCGGTCTGCAGCACCTGACCTGTGCTCACCTCCGTCTCCCGCGTCGCTTGCGCGACGTTCGCGATCGCCTGGTTGACCTGTTCGACGGCGGTGGTCTGCTGCTTCGTGGAAAGCCCGATTTCCTTGGCGGCTTCGGTCGTCGTGCTCACCTGCGACGAAATCTCCCCGAACGACGAGGCGACCTCGGCGAACTGAAGCGCGCCCGCCTCGACCGCTTTCGAGCCGGACTCCGTCGTCATGACGGTGGTGTTGACCGCGCTGCGCACGTCGTCGATCAGCGTACGAATCTCTTTGGTCGAGCCGCCGACGCGGTCGGCGAGCTTTCGGATCTCGTCGGCGACCACCGAGAAACGCTTGCCCGCCTCGCCGGCTCCGGCTGCCTCGATCGTGGCGTTGATGGCGAGGATGTTGGTCTGTTCGGCGAGCTCGGAGACGATGTCGAGGACCGAGCCGATCTGGTGGGACTTCTTTCCGAGATCGACCATGTGGCTGACGATGGTGTCGACCTGCCTGCGCATGCCGAGGACGGATTCGCTGCCGCGGCGCACCGTGGCGTCCCCTGCTCGCGCCGACGCGGTCGTCTGCTCCGCAATCTGCGCGACGCGCTGCGCGCTCTCGGCGATCTGACGGGAAGTCGCGAGAAGCTCCGTGATGGTCGTCGAGATTTCGCTCATCGCCGTCGCCTGCTCGCGGGCTCCGGTGGCTTGTTGATTCGAAACGGATTGGAGCTCCGCGGAAGAGCTCTGAATGCGCCGCACGACCGCGCCGATTTGCGCGGTGAGCGAGCGCGCGATGACGGTACCGATGACGAAAACGAGCAGCGCGCCGCCGATACTGCCCCAGAGCATGAGCGTTTGCGCCGCAGCCGCCGCCGACTCGGCGCTGGCGACGCGACGATCGAGCAGCGTTCGCTCGGTCTGATCGATTTCCTCCATGCCCCGTCTGAGCTCTTCCATGAGTCGCTTGCCGCCACCTTCGGCGATGAGGCGAAAGGCGCCTTCGGCCCCCTGCGTCCGTCGTAGTTCGAGGGTCTGGCGCGCATGCTCGAGCTTCGCGTCCATGACGGGGCGAACCGCGTCGAGACGCCGCTGCTGCTCGGGGTTGTCCGCCGTGAGCCGCTTGAGCTCTCGGTACACGCGATCGGTCTCGGCGACGGCCGCGCGGTACGGGTCGAGAAACGCTTCCTGCCCCGTGATGACGTAGCCGCGCGATCCGGTCTCGGCGTCCACGACGGAGGCAAGTAGCTGCGCGACGTGGCGCCGCACCTCGTGCGTGTGCGCGACCATGCGCCGGGTCTCGATTAGCGTCTCGGTGCTCTTCCAACCCGACCACGCAACCACGAGCAGAATGGCCGCTGCCAGCGCGAATCCCAACACGAGCCTCTTTCCGAACGTCCAATCAGACGGCATTGTCACCGTTCCTTCACCGGGCTCGTCGGACGAGCCCTCGACATGATCATTTCGACCAGGGAAGCGATACGAATGAGGGCGCGCGTCCCGTCCGGGCTCGGCAGCGCGCCGTCGAGATGCGGCCGCGTGCTCGAGCCTGCGTCGGACAGGAGCTCCGAACGCTCGACGCCGAGGTGCGCTTCGAACGCTTCGAATGCGAACGCGATGCGCGGCGTGCCCTTCGCCACGACGAGCCAGCGCGGCGTCGCGGCGCGCGGGTAGCCGAGCAGTGCTGCAAGGTCGTAGACGGGGAGAGCCGCTCCGCGAAATCCCGAGAGGCCGAGCAGCTCCGAGAAGCCGCTCGGCGTGCGCAGAACGGGCTTGTCGCGGTGAAGCCCGTCGACGTCGCCCAGCCGAACGCCGTAAGGATCGCCGCCGACGCGGATTGCGAGCACGCCGGTGCGCGGCGGCCTCGGTCTCGAGGGTTCCGCGAACGAGCGATCGAACGCCTCGCGGAGCGTTCGCGCGACCTCGCGAGTGTCGCCTTTCACGAGCTACCCGCCAGGCGCGCGAGTTCGCCGCGGCAGAGACGGATCAGTCCCTCGCGCCCGAAGCCGCCGCCGAAGAGCAGAAGGCGCGTCGGATCTTCGCGCTCGAGGAGCTGGGCGGCGCGCTCGAGCTCGCGTCGCGCGGTGTCCCGCTCTCCGGCGCGCCGAGCTATGAGCCCGAGGTGCAGGCGCGGCATGGCGAAGCCCTCGTCGAGGTATGCCGCCATTCGGTCGTGCTCCGCGGCGCTCGCGAGATGACCGCGTCCCTCGCGGCAGAGCGCGAGCAGGTAATGCGCGCCGGCCGAAAGATCGTCCACGGACAGAAGCTCAGCGCACGCCGACTCCGCGAGCAAAAGCTCGCCGCGATGCGCGAGCAGGCTCGCCCGCAACATGAGCGCGTCGGGCTCGCGCGCTCGTGCCGCCGGCAGATCGTCGAGACGCGCGAGCGCGTCGCCGAAACGTTCCTCCCTCAGGAGCTCGAACGCGCTATGAAGGTCGGTCTTGGTTTCGGTGTCCTGCTTGGAAGCCGCGAGCGGCGTTCGCTGCGACAGCCATTCGATGCGTTGCGACGAGCTCTGAATCGTCTCGATCCAGCTCGTCGTCGAATCCCCGGTGCGCGGCGGCGTGAGTTCGAGGTCAATCGGGCTCGCCGTGTCACCGTGCACGGAGCTCTGCTCCCCGGAGTGCTTGCGCTGATAGTAGAAAACGTCGTGGGTGTGACAGAGGTGGAAGTCGACCGACAGTCCGCGCAACGTCTCGGCGTGACCGAGGAAAAGGTAGCCTCCCGGCACGAGCGCACGCGTCAAACGCTCCACGACCGAGCGCGCCGCGTCGGGCGTGAAGTACATGAGCACGTTGCGGAAGAACACCACGTCATAGCTCTCGTCGCGCAGCACACCGGCGTGCGCCTCCAACAGGTTCAATCGCTCGAAACTCACCCGCGTGCGGACATCCGAAGCGACCACGAATTCGCGGCCTTCCGCCTTGAACCAGCGCCGCCGGAACGCGTCGGGTGTCTCGCGCAGCGACCAGGGCGTGTACCGCGCGCGTGTCGCGCGCTCGAGCGCCGCGGCATTCACGTCGAGCGCGTGAACCGCGATGCGCTCCCGGTGCTCGGGAAAGCTTTCGTCCGCGAGCATCGCGAGCGAGTACGCTTCTTCGCCCGAAGCGCAGCCGGCGCACAAGATCGAGACTTTCTCGCGGGGCATCCGCCGGGCCAGCCGCTCCGGCAACGCCACTTGGCAGAAGGCGCGGAATTGATCGAAATGACGGAAAAAGTACGTCTCCGTTACGGTGAGCTCGCGTGCGAGCTCCACGAGCTCGTCCCGCGCGCGCGTTCCATCCAGCCGATTCGCGTAAGCGGCTGCGTTTTCGCCCGCCGTCGTCAGGCGCCTCCGCAGCACTTCGCCGAGAAAGTCGAGCTTCGAATCGTCGAACGCCAGGCCCAGATGCCGCGCGACGGCGCTACGGAAGCGCTCGATGTCGCGCGGCGTGGCCGCCGGTCTCACCACGATGCCTCCTCGCCCGAAGTCGTCGCGAGCTCGGCGGGCATCAGGCGTCCGGTTTCGAGCACGAGCAGCAACGCGGAGTCGAGAAGGCCGAGGCTTTCGACGGCGTTCCGATCGCCTTTCGTGAAGAGCGGAGGAAGCGGCGCGCGCTCGATCGCGGTCAGGCTCCGCACGCCCACGACGCCCTCGACGGCGAGGGCGACTCGCCGTTCGCCGAGCTCGACGATGACGAGGCGTTCTGCCTCACGTTCCGCGCTGAGGACGAGCCGCGCAAGGTCGACGACCGGAACGGGCGCTCCACGTATGACGGCGACGCCCATCACGAAATCGGGCGCGCCCGCGAGCGGTTCCAGCCGGAGCGGACGCAACGTTTCGCGCACGTGAGCGAGGGGCAGCGCCGCGAGCTCGCTACCGAGTCGCAAAACGAGATACGGCGTGCCCCCTTCGCTCGTCACTGATCCTCACGAACGAAGGCGCCGCTCTCCTATTTCCCCTGCACGGAACATGAGCTCGAAATCCTAGGTTTCAGCGCTCGAACCCGTCAAGCTTCTCTTCCGCACCCCCTCGCGCAGAGACTAACGACCCTCGAGGAGCTCCTTCCTGGGCGGTATCCACGGCGGCAGGTGCTCCGGACACCCGACCCCGCCGAGCACGGTGTCCGAGAAATCCAGCCCCGAGCTGCGATCGTATCGGACGTCGCCCGCTACTCGGCCAAGCACCGGGTCTTTGGTCCAGAACGGGACACGGGCGAATTGCAACAGCGCCGCGAAGACACAGTTTTCGCGTGCGAGCGTACGGAGCTCGGCGACCGGCGCCGAGAACTCGCGGACCCAGCGTAACGACCGCGTCGAAGCGACGGAGACGGCGGAGCTCGGCGCGGTCGGCTTCGCCCAAACGTCGAAGGGGCAGTCGTTGCTCGAAAGAAAGCTCGGAACCGTGGCGACCACGGTCGAGCGCACGACGTACCGAGCCGCCTCCGTCTGAACCAGAATCACCTGCCAGCACAAAGGATCCGCCGGCATCGGCGTCGAGACCACGTCGTGCGTCACCGCGCCGGGAAAGCTCGCCGCCGAAGCTCGAAGCGCCGTGTCGCGCGCGAGCGAGCCCGAAAGCGCGAAGGTAGCGAGCACGAGCACGGTCGCGACGGCCGACACGAGCACACGCCGGACGGGAGTCGCCCGGCGAGTCGAGAGCGCCGTCGCGAC
>DASUTR010000953.1:0-10323 GCA_036374535.1 Polyangiaceae bacterium | reverse complement strand
CTGGAGCGCGTAGCCGGTCACCTTCTTCGCGTAGCAGGTGTGGGCTTGAGCGGTATCCGCCATGATTTGCACGAGCTCCTTCGCTCCGGAGAAGCCTCGGACGCCGTCGGAGAAGGGGTAGCTGCCCGAAGTGTCGAGCGGCCTGCCGTTGTCGAGCGACCGCTCTCGACCGAGCCCGTCGAAGGCTTCGAACGCGAAGCCGAGCGGATCGATGCGCGCTCGGTGGCAGTCGGTGCAGCCGGACGTGAGGTCCTCGATCCACTCGCGGTTCGTAGACCCGGGCATGCGGGGCAGCGGCGAAGGGAAGGCGGGGTGCGCCACCCCCACCTGGTTGCACAGCGTCTCTTCGTTGATGGTGGCGCCACGGAGCATCGTCGCCGGTTCGTCGCCGCTGCCGAAGAGCAGCAGGAACGGGACCTGCATGAAATAGCCCGCGCGCGACGCGTCGAGCGCCCTCTCTTCGAGGATGGCGGGGGGATCCATCCCGTAGAGCGGCGCGAGCGCGGGCCCCACGAACGCACGGGATGAGGTCAGAATTTCCCGCAGCCCCCCACCCGTCTCGAACACGTGATCGAAGAAGAGCGTCGACGCCGCGAAGGCCTCCGCTGCCACCGCTTCGTCGTATTCGGGCGCGTCTGGCTTGGCGAGCGATTCGAGACGGTCGAGCCGAAACGCCTGACCATGGAAGTCGCGCATGACCTCGACGGCGCCACGCTGCTCGAGCATCTGGCGCGCCACGGTCTCCACCCCGTCGACCGAGTCGAGCTCGCCCGCGGCGGCAGAATCGAGCAGCGCGTCGCTCGGTGTCGTGCCGAGCAGCCAGAACGACAGCTTCGACGCGACCTCGTAACCCGTCAGCGGGTCACCCGCGGGCCCGAGCTCCGTGCGATACAGGAAGTGCGGCGAGACGAGCATCGCGCGGATGACGAGCGCCGCGCCCCGTTCGAAGCCGGCACCGTAGAGCTCTTCGCCGAGCGCGAAGACGCCTTCGTACTTCGTTTGCTCGGCCTCGCTGAGCGGCCGGCGGTACGCCCGGCGCCCGAGGGTGCTCACGAACTCGGCGGCGTCGGTCCCCGCATCGAGACGAGACAGCGCGGCGGCGGAATCCGTGGCGAGCGCCGCCGCCGCTTCGGAGCCGAGCTCGAAATCACGCGCGCCTTCCACGTCCACGAAGAGAAGTTTTTCGTTGTTCGTGAAATCCGCCGCCCCGCGCGGCGGCGTGCGGAAGCCGTCGCCGAGTGTTCCTGGCTCCTCGAGGCGCAGAATGTCGGTGACGGCGTTTTTCCACTGCGTGACGGTAAGCCGCTGAACTCGGGTGTAGATGGGCGCCCCCTCGAGCGTCACCGAACTGGACTCCGGGCCGCCCCCCGAGCCGCCGCCCGAACCGGCGGCGCCGCCCCGATTGCTGCCGGAGCTGCCCGCTTCGCCCGAGAGGCCGCCAGAACCGGTTCCCGCCGTGCCGCCACGACCGGATACCGCATCGTCACCGCTACCGCTCGTGTACGTCGAGCGACCGCACCCGAGGAGCAGCAGGATGACGGGCAGCACGGTGGGTATCCAACGACCCCGCTCCGCGCTCGGTCTCCTCGCCATCCCCCTGCAGTGGCTTCGCGAGCCCAAATCCAGCATCGAAAACGACGAATTTCCGGGCCGCTCGACGCTGATCGCCGGGAGTTCGACACTCCGATTTTCACCCCCTACCCTGCGCTTCGATGAGTTTCGGGATCGTGCTCGCCGGCACCCTCCTCGTCGAGCTCTTGGTGCTGCGACGCCTCCGATTCGATAAGTTCGTCGTCGCGATCGTGCTCGCGGGCACGCTCGTCTACGTCAACTACCTGGGCGTTACGTCGCTCGCGGAGCGCAACGTCGACGGGCCGTCTCACGCCCAATACGTGCGGTTGGTTGCGGAGCGGCTGCGGCTTCCCGACGTGTCGGCTTGTGGCGCTTGCGCGCATCCGCCGCTCTATTATTCGCTCGCCGCGCTGTGGTCGGGCGCGGTGGGCGCGGGCGGGTGGATTTCGTTCGAGCTTGCGCTCCAGTGGCTCTCGCTGCTCCTCTTCTTCGGTTTCGTCGTCGTCGCGCTCCTGATTTTCCGAAGTTCCTTCGGCACGCCGGGCCCGCTCTGGCTCGCGACGGCGTTGGTCGTGTTCTGGCCGTCGAGCATCATCAACTCGGTGCGCGTGCACAACGACGCGCTCGCCGCACCGCTGATGCTCGCCGCGATCTACTTCACGGCGCAGTGGGACCGGTACGGCCGCGCACGCGATTTCGCCGCGGCTCTGGCGGTCGCGGCGCTGGCGCTGCTCGCGAAGTCGACCGGCTACGCGACGGCAGCCCTGCTCGTGCTCGTCACGCTGCTCAGACTTCGCGAGAACGGATGGCGGCGCGACGACCTCCAACGAAGCGTCGGGGCGCTCCTCGTGTTCGCCGCCGTAGGGCTCTTCGCGACGGGTATCCGTGAATCTGCGGAGCCGAGGACGGCCTGCCAAGCCGTGCTCGGCCATGCTTGCCGCGGGCGTTACGTCCCCCCCGTGCCGGACTCTCCGGCTCGCTTCGTCTTCTTCGATTTGCCGGGTTTCGTGCGTGGAAGCGACGCGCTCACCGACGCGCCCGAGCGCGATTATTTTCTGAACCGGCTCGCGAGCTCGAGCTTGTTCGGCGTCGCGGCTCTCGAAGCGGAGTTCGCGAGCAAGCGCCACGTGACCTTGGCCGTCGCGATTCGAGCGCTCCTCTTACTCATGCTGGCGCTGTGCGCCGTCGCGCTTCCGTTCCTGCGCGGCCTGGCCTGGCGCAAGCACCGTGTTTACGTCGCCGCAGCAGCCGTCTTGTTCCTGTTCGTCCTTGCGTTTCGGATCCGACTGCCGAATCCGCATCACGAAGACTTTCGGCACGTCTTCCCGGCGCTCGTCCCGTTCTGTCTGGGCTATGCCGGTATCGTCCAACGACTCGGCCGCGTCCGTCCGCTTTTACGCACGCTCGGGAGCGCGCTCGGGCTATCGCTGGCGCTCGCATCGGTAGCGTTCTTCGCGCAGCCCTGAATCCTGTCCGCGTGCGGCCGAGCTCCTTCGCGCCCCTCCCCCTCGTTGACTCTCGCTCTCCGGGCGCCGGCGGTCACGGCCACTCGATGTGAAACGTGGTTCCGGCCTGCGACGAGCTCACCGCGGCCGTTCCACCGTGGGCGCGTGCAATCTCACGCACGATGAACAGGCCGAGCCCGACGCTCCGGGCAGCGCCGCCGTCTTGGCCGCGAGTCATGGGCTCGAACAGGCTCGCCTGCAGGTTCGGAGGGATCGGCGGGCCTTCGTTGTGCACGGCGATGAAGCTCGTCGTACCGACGTTCGTCGTTACGGTGATGACCCCGTCGGATGCGCCGTAGACGACGGCGTTCGACACCAGGTTACCGACGAGCTGAGCGAGGCGTCGTGCGTCGCCGGTAGTGCTCCCGACGCCGCTGCGCTCGTGGACGAAATTCCGTTTCGGATAGGCGAGCCGTAGCTCCTCGAGGCTTTCCGCGACGACGTCGTGCAGTCGGATGGGCGCGAGCGCGACGGCGATGCCTTTACCCACGCGCGCGCTCGTGAAGTCGAGCAAATCGTCGATGAGGTGGGCGGCCCGGTCCGTAGCGCGAACGATGCGCGCGATCATGCGCTGCTGAGGCTCGGACGGGGCCTGCGCTTCGAGCACGCGAGCGCCCATCTGGATGGCATTCAACGGATTCCGGAGGTCGTGGCTGACGATGCCCATCATCTGCTCGGCGAAGAGCGCTCGGTCCTTGGCCGCCGCGTGCAATACGTTGAGCTCGGCGACGAGGTCTTCGAGCCGCCGCCGCGAGCGCACGAGCTCCTGCTCGTAGCGATCCCGGTCGCGAGCGACGTAGGCCGCGATCTCGTGAACGAGCGTCCCCGTGCCGTCGTCGCGACGAATCGCGTTGACGACGATCGGCAGCGAACCGCTCTCGTGCACGAGCTCGAGCTTGACCTCCGAAATCGAGCCCTGCATGCGCAAGAGCGGCGCCCAATGCGTGTGGTGGAAGATCTTGCCGCCGACGGTCAAGAGCTCCTGGAACCGCCGCCCGACGAGGTCGGGCGCGGGCACGCCGATCCATCCGGAGAACGTGCGGTTCGCGCGCCGAATGGTTCCGTCCTCGAGCGTCTGGACGAGACCGCACGGCACGATGTCGAGCTCGTTTTCCACGCCGGTAGACCGTCAGAGACGCTCGTTCTCGAGGAACGCGTCGATCGCGCTCGCGCACGAGCTCGGCGCGCTCAAGTGCGGACAGTGACCGACGTTGTCGATGACCGCCAGCGTGCTGCGAGGAAGAACGCGTTGCATGTACTCCCCCACGGAAACGGGCGCGATCATGTCGTCGTGGCACTGCACGATCAACGTCGGCGCCGTCAGCTTGGGGAGCTCGGCTCGCACGTCGGAAAGGAACGTGACTCGAGCGAACTGCTTTGCGATCTCGGGATCCGTGCGGCAAAAACTGTTCGTGAGCTCCGTCGAAAGCTCGGGCTGGCCCGGCGCTCCCATGATGGCCGGCGCCATGTTGCTCGACCAGCCGAGGTAGTTGCTGTCGAGCGTATCGAGGAGGCCGTCGATGTCCTGACGCGTGAATCCGCCCACGTAGTCGCGGTCGTTGATGTAGCAGGGGGACGGACCGATCATGATCTGGGCGGCGAACTTCGACGGCGCAGAGATGTTCGCGAGCATTCCGATCATCGCGCTCACCGAATGCCCGACGAACACGGCAGGCCCCTCCGCGAACTCTTCGACGAGCTCGTTCACGTCCGCCGCGTAGCCGGCGAGCGTGCCGTACTTTTCGCGGTCGTACGCCGAGAGATCGGAGCCGCCGCTGCCGACCAGATCGAAGAGCACGACGCGATAGCGAGTCCCGTAGGCGGGAGCGAGGAAGCGCCACATGTTCTTGTCGCAACCAAAACCGTGCGCGAAGATCAGCGTCGCAGCGCCCGACCCGTGTACGGACACGTTGTTTCTGCGCTGGAACGACATCGCTGCGGGAGCTTAGCGCCGATCGCCTGCGCGCCCGGGAACCGTGACAACGTTGACGTAGCAACTTGCCCCAACCTTCCGCGCACGCGAGTACCTCGCGTCGCGATCGGGCGGAGGCCGGCGCTGGAATGGTCGCAGAACGGCGTCTTTCCGCGCGGCCGGTCGCTGGCACGACCATTGCGTTGTCGCCCGGAACTCAACTCGATGAAGTTCACTTACGACACGGGGATCAGGCGAAAGATTTTTCAAAACGCTCGGCTTCTGGGGAGCTGGGACGAAGGCGGCCGACACAGCGACCGGCTTTCGGAGCGTCCGATGCGCGAGACGGCGGGCCCGGACGGGGCGATCGTTTTCGAAGCAGAAGTCGAGCTTTCGGCCGCGGACGTCGGCAAGGAATTTTGCTGGAGCGTGCTCATCGACGGGCCGCTCGGGCTCGACCGCGAAGGCGTCGTGACCGAACAGCTCGGCCTCGGTCACGACGCGCTGCACCGGACCTTCGTGCTTTCCGACGACACGCGGGCGGAGCAGCGCTACTACCTCACGCACGTCCGCCGGCTCGGAGCGAGAAAGGTCCGTCACGAGGGCGGCCGCGACGGCCTGCGCTTCGCGGTGTGGGCGCCGAACGCGCAGGCCGTGGAGGTCGTGTTCGGCGAGCTCGCGTCGGGCTACATCGCCGACGACGGCACGGGCATCGACGCGTCGCGGCCGGTCCTAGCGCTCGAACGCGCCGAGGACGGCGTCTGGAGCGCGGGTCCGGACGAACACCCCGCGCTCGCCCGCTTCGAGGATTTCGTCGGCGCGCCGTACATGTACCGCATTCGGCGGGACGACGGCAGCATCGCGTACCGCACGGACCTCCACTCGCGTGAACAGCTCGGCCGCGGCGACAAGAATCCCGAGGGTGCGGCTTACGACGGCACTCCCGCCGAGCTCGACGGAGCGGTGAGCTGCTCGCTCGTCGTCGATACCGAGGTCGTCCAGGCCGAGCTCGACGGCGACTCGAGGACCATCAGCGAGGACGAATTCTGGCGCGACGAGTTCAACCACGCGACTCCGTTTCCACTGCGCATCGACGACATGGTCATCTACGAGCTCCACGTGGGGTCGCTCGGGTTCGGCGAAGAGCGCCCGGGCAACTTCGACGACGCGATCCGGCACCTCGACTACCTGGTCGAGCTCGGGGTCAACGCCGTCGAGCTCCTGCCGATCGCGGAAGCGAACGGCACGAAAACCTGGGGCTACGGCAATTCCCATCACTTCGCGATTCAGTCGAGCGCCGGCGGACGCGACAAGTTCCGTCACTTCGTGCGCGCCTGCCACCAACGAGGGATCGCCGTCATCGTCGACGTGGTCTACAACCACTATGCGCCGAACGGCGAGCGCGCGCAGTGGCACTACGATTCGGAGCGCGAAGAAAACAACGTCTATTACTGGTACGAGGGAAAGTCGTCGGACTATCCGTCGCCGGACGGCGGCTATCTCGACAACCTTTCGACGGGCTATGCCCCGCGCTTCCACGAAGAGATGGTGCGAAAGCTCTTCATCAGCAGCGCCGTCGCGCTGGTCACGGATTTTCACGTCGACGGCTTTCGCGTCGATCAGACGACGTCCATCCACGCCTACAACGTGGTTCACGCGGACGGCCGTCCGGCGGGCGAAGCCAATCAAGCGGGGGCGAAGTTCTTGCGGGAGCTCAGCCGCACGCTGCGCCTCGTTCGTCCCGGAACGCTGCTCACGTGCGAGGACCACTCGGACTGGGTGCTCGTCACCGAGCATCCGGACGGCGCAGGCCTCGGCTTCGACGCGACCTGGTACTCGAACTACTACCACCAGCTCATCGGCGACACGGGTCGCGGCCACGAATCCGCGAACCTTCTTCGAACCGCCGGCATGGGCGGCGACGGCGAGCTCGCGATGACGCGCTTCGCCAGCGTGCTCGCGGCGACGGGTCGTAAGACCGTCGTCTACCACGAGTCCCACGACGAAGCGGGAAACTCCGAGCACTCCGGGCGCACGCTGCTCGTCGCGCTCGCGGCGGGAAACGACGCTCCGGCTCCTACGGGCGAGCTTCGCAAAATCGCGGAGGCGCGCTGTCGATTCGCGGCCGGCGTGACCATGCTCTCCGCGGGCACACCCATGTTTCTGATGGGCGAAGAGGTCGGCGCCATGAAGCCGTTCACGTTCGACGGCTTCATGGACAATCGCGAGGATCTCTGGGCCGAGCGCACCGGCGCCGGCAGATATCTATTCCGATTCTATCGCGATCTCATCCGGCTTCGCCGCCGGCACCATACGTTCGCCACGCCGAACATCGAGATCCTGCATGCGCACGACGCCGATCGGCTGCTCGCGTTTCATCGCTGGAAGGGACCCGAGCACTACCTCGTCGTCGCGACGCTGAGCGACACCGGATGGCCCGAGGGGTACGAGCTACGGAGCTCGCTCCCGAGCGGGCGGTGGCGAGAAATCTTCACGAGCGACGCGCCGGAGTTCGGCGGCACCGGCATTGCGAACGAAGCGGAGCTCGAAGCCAGCGACGGGAGCATCAGCGTACGGGTGCCGCCGCGCGGCTTCGTCGTCCTACGCCAAGTTCCTTCTGCCTAGCGGCGCTTCGCGGACCCCTCGGCTCGCGGAAGCGCGATCATCCGGGAGCTCGCTCGGCGTGCGGAATCGCGAGACACTCGTTGACCGCCTCGAGGAGACGCGTGAGCGAACACGGCTTGGACAGCTGTCGAACGACGGGCCCGCCGAGCGGGATCTCCGTTCGGCTGTTCCCCGTGAAGACCAGCACCGAAAGGCGAGACAAGGTTTCGTCCGCCGTCATCTCGTCGATGAGCTCCTTGCCGGACATGACCGGCATTTGGACGTCCAGAACGACGAGATCGGGAGTCGGCGACGCCCGCAGGCGTTCGAGCGCCGCCTTCCCGTTCGTGGCTTCGGCGACGGCGAAGCCGTTTTGTTCGAACGCCTCACGAAGGAGGCTTCGGCCGTCGTCCTGATCTTCGACGACCAGGATGAGCGGCTCGCGTCGGGTCACTGAACCCTGCTGCATGGTCGGTTCAGCACGTCCGGTGTGACCCGCACGCAGAAAGCTCCCACCTCGAAGGCGAGGCGGCGGCTCGTACTACACGGTTGGTGCACGGCGGCCGAACACCAGCGCGAGAACGGCGAGGACGAGGAAAACCAGGAACAGGATTTTCGCAATCCCGACCGCGCTCGCAGCGATGCCTCCGAAGCCGAAGATGGCGGCGATCAACGCAATGGCGAAAAAAACGGCAGCCCAATAAAGCATCTGACTTTTCCTCTTGGTTTTCGGGCGCGGACTTTCCCGCGACCGCGGGGACACCCAAAAGCAGAACTCGTGCCAGCGCGAATGCGACGAAATCGCGCGGGACATCACGCTCTCGGGGCGGCGATGCACCGGATGCGCCATTTCGCCACGCGCGACGGGTTTCTTCTGCGCAATTTCGGGCAATTCGGCCTTGTCGCCAGGCGCGGGGGTGCCCGTGGTATCTGCCGTCCGGTGAGTATCCAGGATCCGCAAGAGCTCGCCAGTGAAAAGCCGGCCGTCGACGGCCGCGCCGGCGCATCGAAGCAAAAAACCGACAACGCAGGCCCGGCACCTGAAATCGTCATCGTCGACGACGAACAGGACATGTGCGACCTGCTTTCGGAGCAGCTCTCGCAACGAGGCTATTCGGTACGCGCGTTCACGTCCGCAAAAGCGGCGCTCGACGCGCTGCCCGCGTCCGACGCCTCGCTCCTGCTCGTCGACCTCAATATGGACGAGCTCGACGGCATCGAGCTCTGCCGTATGGCGCTCTCGGTCCGCCCCGACTTGGACGTGATCGTCATGACCGGTTTCGGCAGCATCGAGCTCGCGGTCCGTGCGATGCGAGCGGGTGCGCAGGATTTCGTCAGCAAGCCGCTGTCCATCGACATGTTGGCGCTCACGCTCGAGCGAGCTTTGCGGGAACAGTCTCTCCGAGGCGAGCTCGACCGCTTGCGCCAGCGCATGCAGGGCGGCGAGCTCCCGAACATCGTGAGCAGCAGCGCCGCCATGAATCGCGTCATCGACGTCGTCCATCGCGTCGCGCGCAGCGAGGCCTCCGTCCTCATCACGGGCGAGAGCGGCACGGGCAAGGAGCTCGTCGCGAGAGCGCTGCACGAGCGCAGTGAGCGTACCGGTGAGTTTCTGGCCATCAATTGCTCGGCCATTCCCGAGAATCTGCTCGAGAGCGAGCTGTTCGGTCACGCACGCGGTGCGTTCACGGGGGCGACGCACGAGCGCGCGGGATTGCTGAGCGAAGCGCGCAAGGGAACGTTGTTCCTCGACGAGATCGCGGAAATGCCGCTCGGAATGCAGGCCAAGATCCTACGCGCGCTGCAGGAGCGCAAAGCGCGACCCGTCGGCTCGTCGCGCGAAGTGGAGTTCGACGCCCGGATCGTCACCGCGACGAATCGCGATCTCGAGGACGAGGTCAAGGCGGGTCGATTTCGCGAGGATCTCTACTACCGCATCAACGTCATTCGCGTGGAGCTGCCGCCGCTGCGAGCGCGGGGGAGCGACGTGCTCCTGCTCGCGCAATACTTCCTCGAGCGAGCCGCTCGGCGGAACCCCGCTGCTCGGCGCCGCCTCGGACAGGCAGTCGCGGAGCGCCTGGCGAGCTACGACTGGCCGGGGAACGTGCGGGAGCTCGAGAATTGCGTCGAGCGGATGGTGGCGCTCTCGCGGACGGAGGAGATCACGCTCGAGGATCTGCCGGCAAAGATCAGGGAACACCACCCTACCGAAGTCGTGACGCTGAGCGAGGATCCGAACGATCTTCCCTCGATGGCGACGGTCGAGGAGCGCTATCTGCGCAAGGTGCTGGCCGCCGTGGGAGGGAACAAAACCCTGGCGGCCAAGATCTTGAAGCTCGACCGCCGCACGCTCTATCGCAGGCTCGCCGAGCTCGAAGCGAGCGGCCGGTAGGCCCGAAGACGGCTCTTTCGCGTCCCCCGGCTCGCCCGGCCATTTCGCCGGGTGCGACGTGATAGTGTGGTTCTTCGACGTCGTTCGTCGTGCCTTCGAGAGTGGAGTACGGATTGCTCGCTGACGAGGGCCCTGCTCGCCCGCCCGGGCATTCTTCGTTCCCTCTCTCGCCCGCGCAGGCAACGCTGCTCGGTTGGCTCGCGGTGGCGCTCTGGAACGCCGGCGACATCGCGAGGCTCCCGTTGCGGAACGGCGGGCTCTCGGCGCGGCTGCTTCATCATGCTCTCGACTTCGGGCAGGTGCTCGCCGTCGCCCTCGCGAGCGCGGCGGCGGTCGCG
>DASUTR010000952.1:0-10412 GCA_036374535.1 Polyangiaceae bacterium | reverse complement strand
CCCAGGTGTAGCGGACGCCGAGCTGCCCGAAATCGCCGCCCGCGAGCCCGAGCCGATCGGGGCTCACGAGCACGGGGATCAAGGTCACCTGGGCCTGGAGTTCGGCGCTGATCGAGACCGAGCCGAGGATCCCCGCGCGGACGACGAGCTCGCGACGCCCGGGGAGGCCGAGCACTTCGGCGACGGCACCTGCTCGGATGGCGCCCGTTCGCGACAGGGCGAGCAGATATCCGGCGCGCGCTCGCACGATGTACGGAGGCTCCATGACGGCGCGCAGGCTCTCTTCGTAGAGGTGGTAGCCCGGTTCGACCATCGACACGCGATAACCCGTGACTACGCCGAAGACGGAGCCGCGAAAGAGCGGAGCCGCCGCGGCGAGCTCGCCCTCGTACGCGAGGTAGTCGGCTCTGGGTCCGGCGGCGAGCTCGATGTCGGTGCGCGTGTAGTGGTCCGCGGGCGGGAGGAGCGAGCGCGCGAACGGATAGAAGTAGCGCCCGCCGAGGCGGAACGTGAGCCCCGGAACGCCGGCCGAGGCGCCGAAATACTGACCCACGCCGCCGAGCGACAGCGCCGGATACGCCTCGACGCCGACCCACGACCAGAAGGGTCGCCCGTAGCCGGCGACGAAGCGCGGGCGGAGGTACGGGTAGCCGAGCTCCACGCTCGTCGCGAGGAAGGGACGCGTCCGGCCGAGCTCCCAGTAGCGTGCGACGACCGCCTGCTCGGTGCCGCTCAACGCCGGCGGCGACGGCGTCGGCGAGTCGATGCCGAAGGGTTCCGCGTGGGCGGGCGCACCGGCAAGGAGCACGCTCAGCGCGGCCGCGGTGCAAGAGAGACGAGTCGAGACCTTGCGGGTCATCAGAATGCACCTCGCACGGCGACGCCGTTCACGAGAGGATAGAGCGACCACGTCACGGCCGCGTCGGATTCGGGCCCGACCCGCGCGAGCGGTCCGTAGTGCAAGAGCCACGGCACGCCGAGTCCGCTCAGGGTTCCCACCGCGGCGCCCGTGAGGACGTCCGTCACGTAGTGTTTGAGCGCGACGATGCGCATCATGCCCACGGTCGCGGCGCTCGCGAGCTCCGCTCCGCACGTGATGCCGTCGGCGAGCGGATCGCCGAAGAGCTCGTGCTGGGCGTGGTGGGTGCAGCTGACCGCGGCGGTGGCAAAGCTCATCGACGTGTGCCCGCTGAAAAAGCTCCGATAGCGCTCGTTACCCGTGCACTCGGACAGCTCGCTCGGAATCGTCTTGCCGCAGTCGCGGCCGTAAGGGCGCTCGCGCGCCGCCCACGCCGAGGTCGCGCCCTGGAGCATCGATGAAACCGCCATGGCCTCGAGCGCGATGAGCGCGGTTTGACCTGCGACCTCGGGGCTCCGCCGGTACCAGTACGCGGTCGTGAGGGAGTCCACGAGGAACGGAAACGCGATGTTCAGCGAGATGAGCACGTCGCTCACGTCCCGAGCCCACTCTCCCGATTCGTAGGTCGAAACCCCGAAGGTACGGCGTCCCCACTCGTCGAGGGGGTTCCGCGTCTGCCATGGATCCGTCACGGGCACGAAGAGCGATCCGGCAGCGATGGCAAATCCGGTGCCGGTGAGCACGTAGTTGGCGATGCCGAACTTGCGCCAGCGCGGATCCCAGCGTCGCGGCGAACCTTCTCCGCGCTCGGGCAGCGCGGGAGCGGGAATCGGCTCGCCGGTGAGGCCGGACGGCGAGTACTCGTCCGCGTTCGAGTACAGCCACGCGAGATCGTCCGCCGCCGGATCGCCGGCGAGCAGCTCTTCGACGAGTTTCTCGCGCTCCGTCTCGTCCCCTTTCGCGGCCCCGGGAACGGCCGCGTCCGTCGCGGGTGCGTCGTCCGCCCGCACCGGTAGCGCCCACGTTCCGAGCGCAAACGAGAGACAAAAAGCGACGCGGCGGCTCATGAGTGGACGGTGATCGCGCGACGGAGGTGACAGCCCGACGATACGCAACGAACCGGCCGCGTCGAGCGCGCTAGAGATGAGCTCGAACGGGAGGCATGGTCAACCGACGGGGGGACGGCGCAGAAAACGCGCCCCACCGGCGAAGCCGCGCGAAACCTGCGCGAACGCAAGCGCCACGGGCCCAGAGGACCGGACGCCGCGCTTCTCGGCGGGGCCTGAAGTTTGCTTTGAGGGCGAGCATGAAGGTCCAAGAACTGATGAATCGGGTCGTGCGGACCTGTTCGGAAGGCGATTCGCTGGAGCAGGCCGCGCGGACGATGTGGGAGTGCGACGTCGGCTGCCTCGTCGTTACGGACGCGGAGCAGCGCCCGATCGGGATACTCACCGATCGTGACGTTCTCATGGCCGCGTTTCGCCGCGGCATCGCGCTTTCGGAGGGACGCGTGCAAAGCGCGATGACGACGAACGTCCGAACGGTCGGACCGAACTGCACGCTCCATGAGCTCGAGCGCCTCATGCAGGCGGCGCGCATCCGGCGTGTCCCGGTCGTCGACGAGGGCGGACGGCTCATCGGCATCATCGGCCTCGGCGATCTCGCCCAATACAGCCAGTGGACCGCCAATCACTTGATGGGCGTCCACGGTCTCGCAAAGACGCTGTGGGCCGTCACCGAGGCGGCGACCGGCACGAGAACGGCGGCCGAGTGAAGCTTCAGCTCCCCGCGCAGTAACGGCGCCACGCCGTACGGTACGCCGCTTCGAGGTTCCGCGCGAAGCGCGGAGCGTCTCCCAAAGGAGAGGCGGCGAGTCGCTCGCGAAGCCCCGCGCGCAAGCGAACGAGCGTCGGAATGTCGCGCGCAAGCGCGGCCGCGCGCTCGACGAATTCTTCCGGGGTCCGCGCCACGAGCTCGGGCAGCCCGAGGTTCGACGCGACGCAGGCGCCCGCGCGCGAGAGGCACGTTCCGCCCGCGAGCGTGACGACGGGTACGCCCATCCACGCCGCGTCGAGGCTCGTCGTTCCGCCGGCGAACGGAAACGTGTCGAGCGCCACGTCGATTCGCTGGTAGCGCTCGAGGTAGTCGCGGCGCGACACCCGGCCTCCGAGCTCCACGCGTTCGGGCGAAACACCGGCCCTTGCGAGCGTTCGGCGCGCGACGTCCCAAGCGTGCTCCTCCGCGTAGAGAAACAGGCGCGACTGCGGCACCGCTTGGACGACGCGCGCCCAGAGCGAAAGCACGCCCTCGTGGAGCTTTCGCGTGCTGTTCATGCCGCCGAACGTCACCGACCCTCTGGCGAGCGCCGGCAGCGGCGACACCTCGAGCCCCGGTTCGAGAGCGTCGTAACACCAGGATGACTCGGGCAGAAGGAGGGTCGTCTCGGAATAGACGCCGAGATCGGTGCCCGGGGGATCGAAATGCGGATCGCTGATGCGATAGTCGATGCTGTCGAGCCCGGTCGTGCCCGCGTAGCCGAGCCACGTCACCTGTACGGGCGCGGGCTTGCACGCGAACAGCCGCAAGCGGTTACCGGCGCCGTGGAGCGCGAGGTCGACGAGCACGTCGATGCCGTCACGACGCACGAGCTCGGCGGCGTCGACGTCGTCCGAGCGCCGGATATCGTGGAAGCGATTGCCCGCGAGGTCTCGGAACTCTTCCGTCACGGCGTCGGGACGCTCGACGGACGAGTACAGATGAAACTCGTACGCGGCGCGATCGTGGTGCAAAAGGAGCGGTCGCAGGAAGTGACGAACCGGGTGCGCGCGAAGGTCGGGCGAGACGTAGCCGATGCGAAGCGGACGGTCGGGGTCGCGTACGTTCGCGTGCGGGCGCTGGTGCACGCGCAGGGCATCGGCGTGAAGCTTCGCCCAGCCGCGGGACTCGGCGTGGAGCGCCGGCGCGTCGTAGCTCGGGTCCGTGAGCGCTACGAGGATGAGGTTCGAATGGGCGTGGGCGTCGGAGGGGTCGAGCTCCACGGCGCGCCGGTAGCTCGCAATGGCTCCCGCACGCTCGCCGAGCTCGACGAGCGCGTTCCCGAGGTGATGGTGCGCGGGCGCATGGGTCGGGTCGAGCTCGACCGCGCGCCGCGCGTGCTCGAGTGAGGCTCCGGGACGTCCGAGCTTGAGCAGCGCCCAGGCGAGGCTCACCCGAAAGCTCGCACTGTCCGGGCGGAGTGCGGCCGCCCGTTCGAGGTGCGGCAGCGCGTCGGCGGCCGAGCCGGCGTCCATCAGCGTGATACCGAGGTTCTGCCGCGCTTCCGGGAAATCCGGATCGCTCTCCAGGACGCGCTCGAACGCCGCCGCCGCGCGCTCGAGCGCTCCGTTTCGCCGATAGGCTTCGCCGAGGTTCGTGAGGAACACGGGCTCGTGGGGATACATCGACACCAGCCGCTCGAGGTAGCGGCTCGCCTCCTCGAAGCGCCGAGACTCGAACAAGAGCACCGAGAGCGCGAACAGCGCCTGCTCGTTCTCCGCGTTGCGCGAGATCACCTTGCGCAAGAGCGACTCCGCTTCTTCGTTGCGCCCCGCGCGCCGGCGAGCGAGCGCGCGCGCGAGGATCTCCTTGGACGTCTCCGAAGTCTTCACGGTCTCGGGCTAATCGTTGTCTCGCGTGCGGTTCGGCGGCAACGGCGTGCCCGCCACCTCCGCCGTGAGCGGTCCATTTTCCGCCGTCTCGCCGCTGCAGCACTCCGCCTGATTCACGCCGAACATGGGGCAGCCGCTCTTCACGCACGCGGCGTGGCCGTGAACGTAGGCGAGCTCGGAGCGACAAAACGCACAAACCATCGGTTTACGTGCGAGTCTAGCGCGCTCGGCGGCCGGCGGCGACGCTCGCAGGTCCGGGCTCGTCCGGCGAAGGCCAGCCGGCGTTCGCGGGCTACAAGCGCGCGGTGATCGCGCGCAGCATCCGCCCCGCGTCTCCGTCGAGCTTGATGCGCGCGAGCGCGTCGGCTCGGGTTTGGCCGCGGTTCACGACGGCGATGGCAACGCCGAGCCGCGCCGCAGCGCGCACGAAACGATACCCGGAGAACACCATCAGCGACGAGCCGACGACGAGCAGCGAGCGGGCGGATTCGAGCGCGGCCATGGTCCTCTCCACGCGCTCTTTCGGCACGTTCTCGCCGAAGAAGACGACGTCGGGCTTCAAGACGCCGCCGCAATCGCAGGCAACGACGCGAAACCCCGAATCGTCGGCGCCGCCCGGATCGGCGTCACCGTCCGGGGCGATGACACCGGCGAGCGCGGCCCACTCGGGATTTCGTGTCTCGAGCTCGCGCTGCAGCGCGCTCCGCGAGGTGCGGTTTCCACACGTCAGGCACACGACGCGATCGATGCGACCGTGGAGATCGACGACGTTCGTGGCGCCAGCCGCTTGGTGCAGACCGTCGACATTCTGCGTCACGATGCCCGAGACGAGACCGCGCCGTTCCCAATCGGCGAGCACTCCGTGAGCGGCGTTCGGGCGCGCGTTACCGAGCACCTTGAAGCCGAGCAGGCTTCGGGCCCAGTAGCGCCGGCGCCGCGCTTCGGATCCGACGAACTCGCGGAACTGCATCGGCGGCGAGCGCTTCCAGTTCCCGCTCTCGTCGCGATAGTCCGGAATGCCCGATTCGGTGCTCACGCCCGCGCCCGTGAGCACCAGCACGCCGCCTTCGGCGATCAGGGCCGCCGCGCGGCGCGCCGCTTCGCCGAGCTCCGAGCCGTCCGCGAGCTCCGAGTCCGACGCGAGCGCATCGAGCATGGCCGGATTGTAGCGCGACGCGGGCCTCCGAATTTGACGCTCCGGCGTTCGGGCGGGATGCTCCGTGCATGGACGAGCGAAACGAGCGCCTTGTCGCCGAAGCCGGCGTTCTCGAGGCGAATCACGCCTTTTACCGAGCTTTCAGCGACGGCGACTTCGAGGCCATGAGCCGCCTGTGGGCGGAGCGGGCGCCCGCCGTCTGCATGCACCCGGGCTTGCCGCCCCTCATCGGACGCTCGGCGGTGCTCGACAGCTGGGAGCGCATTCTCGAGGAGGCGACGGATTGGGAAATGTCGAGCCACGGCGTCCGAGTGCACGTGCTCGGCAACGCCGCGTTCGTCACCTGCTTCGAGGCGAGCGGCGACAAGCCTGCGATGCTCGTGGCGACGAACGTTTTCGTTCTGGAGGACGGCGACTGGCGCATGGTTCATCATCAAGCCGGTCCACTCTCGGAACCCGTCGTCGCGAGCTCGTCGCCGAAGGCGAGCAACTGAGGGCGGCTCTCGCTCACTCGGCCGTCACCGTGACCGATTCGAGCTCGAATCCGCTCGCGGCCGTCGCGATCGCGAGGCGCATGGCCTGCACGCCCGCGCGCAGCATGACTCCGTTCGCGACCAAGGCCGATTGCCAGGCTCCCGCCGTGCTCGGCAGCGACCCCGAGCCGGGCGCGTCAACGCCGTCGAACGCGAGCCGCACGCTTGCTTCCGAGCCACCCGATGCGTAGCGGAGCTCGACGCGGTAAGCCGCGGCGGTCGGGACATGAACCGTATAGGTGAGCCACTCGCCCGGCTCGAGGTTCGTGAGGACGGGGCGACCTTCGGAGCCGCAACCGATGTCGACGTCGTCGGCACGGTAGCTTCCCGCCGCATTGCCGCTCGTGAGATCGTGATAGGTGCGGCCTTCGCCGCTCGCTGGAAAGTGATCGTAGTTCGCGGCGGAAACGCTGCCCGGAAGCACGTTCACGGCGAACAGCGGCAGTCCGTTCTCGAAGCCGCGGATGGGATCGCCCGCGCACCCGGCCGGGCGCCGAAACGTGAGGCCGCCCCACCCCGGATGGTCGAGGCTGAAGCCGTTGCCTTCTTCACCCGCTTCGGCGACGGCAACGTCGCGGCCGCGCTCGGTCCAGCGTGTTTCGGCGGCGGGCCGCCCCATGCGCACCTGAAAATGCGCCAGCGCTTGCTCGAAAACCGGGCGCTTGCCCGGAAAGTCGCCGCGGCTGACCCCGACGAAGTCGCTCTCGAAGTGCGGGTTGATGGCTTTCGAGCGCCAGCGCCCGGTGCGATCCGTGCGCACGAGGAAATCGTCGCCGGTGGGCTCCCAGGGGGTCGCCTGATCGGGAAACGCCGCCACGTACGAGACGTTGTAGCGGGCCATGTGCTCGAAGCCCCGCAACAGTCGGTGGTCGAGCGCGTTGTAGACGTCATCGCCTTGATTCCAGGCGACCTCCGCGATCCCGGCGCAGAGCCCGAGACCGAAGAACGCGTGCTGCTGGTCGCGCGACGATTCCTGAGTCTGGCCGCTCTCCCAAACGTAGTGTTCGAGCACGCCGTTATACCCGTAGTCGGGCGTCGTGCTCTCGGGGGCGTGCTGGAACGTCGTGAAGTACGCGTTGTCGGCGCTTTGCGCGCCGGACGGCGACGGTCCGGAGGCGTACGGCAGATCGTCCGCGCGGTGGGGAAGCCCTTTGAAATAGCGCAGCGCTCGCTCGAACATGACGCGGTTCTCGAGAAAGACGCCCATCGTGATCATGGCGCGCCACGCGACGAGATCTTGATTGCCGTGGCGGCCCGGATCACCGTTGACGATGCGCCAGTAAAACGTGCCGTTCGCGGCGCCGACCGACTCGGGAACCTCCGTGCTCGAGTATCCCGGATGCACGAGCATGTCTTGGAACGCGCGCACGTCGGCCGCCGGCCAGCCGTCGTAAGTGCTGCGGATGAGCTCCGCCGCCTCGAGCAGCTTCCAGGCGAACAGGCCCGCGTTCAGCGCCGGAGTTCCGCTCGGAACGAAGACCCTCAAGTTCTTCCAGGTATCGAAAATTTCGACGGCTTTCGCGGCGTGGCGAGGATCGCCCGTCACGCTCCACATGAGCGCGTTCAGGTAAGCGGCGGTCGCGTCCGACTCGAACTCGGCACCGTGGGCGCCGTCGCGATCCACGTCCGTCCAGGTCGGGTCGCCGCGCACGACGTACGTGGCGCTCGCGCGCGCGTCACGGCCGAGATTCCGGAACGATGTCGCCCACGGCTCGGCGCCCGCGGCCACCATGAAGCGCATGCGCTCGAGATCCGACCGCTTGTGGAGGCCGCCCGGATGCACGAACACGTCGGGATTCCGCGTCCCGCTCGAGCAACCTCCTGCTCCGCCGCTGCCTGCCGTGCCGCTCGTTCCGCCGGGTTCCCCGCCTTCGCCCCCGCCGGCCGAGCCCGCGGCTCCCCCCGTATTCGACGTGCCGCCGGCGCCGCCGCCACCCGAAAGCGCACCGCCGGTCGTCGGAGAATCGCCGCCGCTTCCGCCGACGGCGGCGCCGCCGCTTCCCGGCTTGCCGCCGCCCACCGTCGCGCGCTCGGCACCGCACGCGACCCCGGCGGTGATGGCGAGCAAGAAGCCGCTAAGGAGCGCAACGCGGAAACGCCGCATGGTTCGGGAATGGTCACACCTTGCCGCTACGCGGGCAACCGCTGGCTCTGCGCGCGGGTCGGACGTCGACTTCTCGTTAGAGCGCGCGAGCGCCGAAAACCTTCGCTCGTAAAAAACCGTTCCGACAAACCCGCCATGTTACGCTCCCGCGTGAGTGCATGTCGCCGCTCGCGGGGCTCTTCCTTCTGCAGCTCGGGCAGGGCATTTTCATCGATACGGATTCGCCCGACGCGCACTGTCCGAATCTCCATCAGACTCGCGAAGCCGTGAGCGCGCGGCTCGGCGCCGTCGAGGGCGTTGGATTTCGCGCCCGTTACACGATCGTGCACGAGCGCGGCGACGTTCCTAGGGATTTCGTGCTGCTCGAGCTCACCGCCCCCGACGGCGAGGTGCGGCTGCGCCGTGAGCTCCCCATCGGTGAGTCGTGCGCGTCCGTCGCGGAAGCCATTGCCCTCGTGCTCGATCAGTACTTTCGAGCGCTCGTCCCGTCCGACGAAGATGGCGAGGACGACTCTCGCGCTGCCGTGCCTTCCGGGCTCGAAGCCGGCGCCGTCGCCGAACCGGCGAAACCCGCGCCTCACGGCAACGCGGACGGTGCTTCCGCTTCCCCATTGCCGGCCCCGCCGAGGACGCCGTCCTGGCTCGCAATGCTCGACGTCTCGGCGGTTTCGTTCGCCGGAACCGTAGCGCCGGGCCTGCGGCTCCAAGTGCTCCCGTCGCGCTCGTGGCATGCGGGGCTCGCGCTCGCGGCGCCGCTCGGCGAACGCAGCGAGGAGCTACCCGCTGGGGGGACCGCGAAGGCCCGGTCGTTGGAGCTGAATCTGCATGCGGGCTTCGGCCCCGAGCTCGGTGCGATCCGTCCCTACGTCGGCCCGACGCTGTTCGCGGTGTTCGAGCGGGGGTACACGACCGCACCCCTCGAGAGCATCACCCGGTACCGAGTCCTCGCCGGCGCGGGCGGGGAGCTCGGGCTCGAAGTCCTCATGGGAACTCGCTGGCGGACCGTCGTCTTCGCTTCCGGCGGTGGAATTTTCGGGCAATCGTCAGAATTCGTCGTGACCGGCCGGGAAGTCCTGAACGGCCTCGGCTGGGTCATGAAGGCCGGACTCGGGCTCGCCCACGTTTTTTGAGCAGCCGACCGAAGGTCGTGGCGCGTCGAGCCTCCTAAGTCTTTGAACACGTGCGCGCCATCGCCGAAGACCTGCCGGAGGCGGAACCGCCGCGCGACCGCGCGCTCGTGGCCCTCTGCGTCGGTGGGGACGACGGGGCCTGGAGGCTCCTCTGCCGGCGTCACTACCCTTCCGTGGCGGCGACGTTGCGCAGGCTCGGCGTGCAGGACGCGGACGTCGAGGACGCGGCGCAAGAGGTGTTCATCGAAGTCTTCCGCTATTTGCCGAGCTTTCGTGGAGAGGCTGAGCTCGCGACGTGGCTCTACCGGTTGTGCATTTCGCGAGCGCATCAGGTCCGCAAGCGCGGGCGCATGCGCGACCGGTTACGCCGCTTCTTGCTCCTCGCCCCTGCCCAGCTGGCCCCGGAGCCGCCGGGGCTCGGCGAAATGCAGGCGCGCCGCAAGATCGAGCGTGCACTCGCGACGCTGTCCGAAAAGCAGCGCGCTGTCTTCGTGCTCTACGAGCTCGAGAACGTCGCCGGCAAGCAGATCGCCGAGATCCTCGGCTGCCCGGAGGCAACGGTGTGGCGGCGTCTTCACGACGCGCGGCGCTCGTTCACGACGGCCCTGGACGCGCTCTCGGAAACGCAACGAGGCGCTCCATGAAGCGCGACGCCGAAATATTGCAAGCTCCACCGAAGCTCGTCGACACGCCGTACGCCTACGCGGAGCTGCTCTCGCGCGGCAACCGCGAGTTTGCGACGTCGAGCGACGAGACCGAACGCTTCTGTCGCACGCACGCCCGCGCACGCCCGCGCACGCGCACGCGCGTCGGAGCCTTGCTGCTCGCGCCTGCCGGCGTCGTGGCGACGGCGGCGTTCGTCGTGTTGCTGCTTCAAATCGTAACGTCTCGGCCTCCGCTGCAGAAGCAGGAGGGCGCGAGCATTTCGGCGCCCGGCTCGGCAGCGCCCGGGCTCCACCGACCCCCGAACGTCCCGGCGGCCA
>DASUTR010000951.1:0-6932 GCA_036374535.1 Polyangiaceae bacterium | reverse complement strand
GATTGATCGAGGCCATGTCGTTCGTCGACGAGCTCGAGGGCTGAGCGCGGCCGCCGGATCGGCGCGCGCGCGGAGCGCGGAACCGGAGCTCAGGCTTCGTGCCTTGCCTCCAGCCATTGCTCGAGACCGGCGAGGCCCTCGGGAACGAGAGCGCGCGGGCCGACCGCGCCGCGGATGCGCTCTGCCATGGTCCCACCGAGCACCAACTCGACGTGCTCGGGAAGCTCCGCCAAGAGCGCGCGGATCGCCTGGACGGCGAGCTCGGGCTCGAGCGAGACGACGGACAGGGCGACGATCGACGCCGAGGCGACCTGCACGACACGCGCGATTTCGGCAGCCGGTGAGCTTGCTCCGAGGTAGAGAACTCGGTAGCCCTCGAGCGCCACGGTCGCGGCGCAGAGCAGCGCACCGAGCTCGTGGAGCTCACCTTCCGGAGTCGTGACGACGACGAGTGCTGCGCCCCGTCGCTTCGGGAGCCGGCGCAAGAGCTCGCCGACGGCGTTTCGCACGAGCGCGGAGGCCAGATGTTCGCTCGCGACGCAGAGCTTCCCGCTCGCCCATTCGTCGCCGACTCGTTCGAGCAGAGGGCCGAGGACGCCGGAGACCATCGACCTTGCGGAGTACTCCACCGAAGCGCGCACGAGCAGCTCCTCGGCCCGCTCACCGTCGAATCGCTCCACCGCACGCAAGAAGTCCTGGATGAACGCCTCGATCTGCTCGTCGACGACGGGCTCGTGGCTGCGCCCACCCAGGCGCTCGAGATCCGCGCGATCGAGCCGTGCGATCTGCCCGATGGAGTGCCCGCGGCCGACGGCACGCTTCAAGAGTCGAAGCCGTTCGAGATCCGCGGGGGAGTACAGACGCGCGCCCCCGCCGGTTCGATCGGGCTCGAGAGCCTCGTAGCGTCGCTCCCAAACGCGAATCAGGTGCGTGGAGACACCCGACAGGCGCGCCGCCGTCCCGATACGGTACCGGGGCTCAACCATGGCCGCGGTAGGCCGCGAGCGTCTCCGCGACGCCGCGATAGCCGTCGAAGAACCAGGCCCACCATGCAACCATCATGGTCAGATGACCGACGAAGATCCCGACGTGACTCCACATCTCGACGCGATCGGATTTTTGAAACACGTATCGCCGCCAGTGAAAGACCTCGTCCACGACGCTGTAGAAGAACGAAAGCAAGGTGAGCACCATGGCGGGGATGCCGAACACGACGCGCGCATGATACGCCGCCGTGAGTAGCACGCACGAGCCGATACCGCACACGATCGTAATGCCGTGCACGAGGCCTTCGGCCGCCTTGATCTCTTCGCGGTACACGGTGCGATGGCCGATGGTGTCGATGGCGATCGAGACCGTGAACACGAGAGCGCCCGCGGGAACGAGGTAGGCTGCCCGGGCGAGCTCCACGCCGGCGGCGTGCCCGGCGGCGACGAAGCCACCGGTCGCCGCTACGAGACCGATCATCAGCCCGACCCACGCGACATAGACCGCCCAATCGACGCGCGAGAACTCGCGCATACGTCCGACGTAGATCAGGAACTCAGAACTGCGCAGGCCGCGCGAGAGGGGGCTCGTCGTCATCGTGACCTCGAGAGAATTTCCGCCGGGGGCGACCGCCCGAACAGGCGGCGACCGGCGCGCGACGCCAATTCTTGCACGATCGCCCCCGCGACGAGCGCGACCTTCTTCCAGAGCGGCACCGTGACGCGGCCCGCCATGGCGTCGAAGCCGCGCGCCGCGAGCTCGTCGCCGATGGCGGCGTAGACGCGACGTGCCGCGCGCGCGGCGAGCGCCGCCCTGAGCGGCAAAGCATGAAATCCGGCATCTGCCGAGCGGTAGTAGCGCTCGGCCAAGGCGAGCAAGCGTTCGACGGCACGACGCACGAGCTCCGGACCCGTCGCATCGCCTCCGCAGGCGACGAGCACGTCTTCCGGCAGGTAACGCCGGCCACGCTCGGAATCCTCGCGAACGTCGCGGCAAATGTTCGTGAGCTGCATGGCGATGCCGAGATGGGCCGCGTTGTCTCGGGCGCGTGCGTCGGACAGACCGAAGACGTCACACAGCATCAAGCCGACGACCCCGGCCACGCGATGGCAGTACACGAGAAGCTCGTCCGTGGTCGCCATCCGGACGGTCCCGGAGTCCGAGCGCATACCGTCCAACAAGGCAAGCGGGTACTCCATGGGAATGCCACGCCGCCGCACGAGCGCTTGGAATGCGCTGAGAACCGGAACGTCGAGCGTGTCTCCCGCGTACACCGCCGCGAGCTCGTCGTACAACCGAAGCACTCGCTCCGCTCGCTCGGCGTCGGGCGCGAGGTCGACGGCGTCGTCGGCCCTGCGACACCAGGCGTAAAGGACGATGACGTCGTCGCGCGAAGCGTCGCCGAGCAGCTTGCTCGCGAGCGAGAAGCTCTGGGAATGCTGGGCGATGGCGGCGCGTACGTCGGCGTTCATGCTGCATCTCCGAAGAGATCGTCGAGCACGAGCTTCGCGGTGGCTTTGCCCGAGTTCAGCACGCCGGGAACTCCGGCGCCCGGATGCGTTCCGGCTCCGACGAGGTAGAGACCGGGAATCGAAGCGTCGCGGTTGTGCGGCCGAAACCAGGCGCTCTGCGTCAAGAGCGGCGCGAGCGAAAACGCCGACCCGTGTTTGGCGAAGAGCTCGCTCTCGAAGTCGAGCGGCGTCATCCAGCGCCGGACGACGACGTGCCGCCGCAAGTCGGGCATGAGCCGCTCGAGGGACGCGAGGATTCGCTCGCCATAAGGGGCGGCGAGCGCCTTCCAGTCGAGCTCGGCATTGCCGAGGTGGGGTACCGGCGAAAGCACGTAGAAGCACGCGCAACCGGGCGGCGCGAGGCTCGGATCGGTGACGCTCGGGGCGTGGAGGTAGAGGCTGAAGTCGTCCGGGAGCGAGGTCCCGCGGAAGACGTCGCGCAAGAGCTCGCGGTAGCGCGGGCCGAACACCACGTTGTGGTGGGCGAGATCGTAGGGGCGATCCGTGCCGAAGTAGAGAACGTAGAGCGACATCGACCAGTCCGCGGCGTCGAGCTTCTTCCCCATGCGCCGAGCGGACGGCTCGTTCGCGTAGAGCTTGGCGTACGTCTGATGCACGTCGGCGTTCGACACGACGACGTCGAAGGACTCGCGGACGTCGCTCGTCACCCAGTGCCGCACGCGCTCGCCCCGCTCGACGTCGACCGCGCGCACGGGACTTGCGAGGCGCACCGTTCCGCCGAGCTCCTCGAAGAGACGCACGAGAGCGCGCACGAGAGCTCCGGTGCCGCCGCGCGGGAAAAAGACGCCCCACTTGCGCTCGAGATAGTGAATCAGCGTGTAGATCGAGCTCGTCTCGAAGGGATTCCCACCCACCAGGAGCGAATGGAAGCTCAACGCCTCGCGCAATCGCTCGTTCTTCACGAAGCGCGCCACCGTCGCGTACACGGAGCGATCGGCGCGCAGCCGAACCAAGGACGGCGCGACGCGGAGCATGTCCGAAAAATTCGAGAACGGCGCGGCGGCGAGCTCTTCGTAACCCCGCTCGAATACGCGACGCGTGTAGTCGACGAAGCGTGCGTAGCCGGCCGCGTCGCGGGGCGCGATACGGGCGATCTCTCGTTCCATGCTCTCGGCGCCCGCATAGTCGAAGCTCGTCCCGTCCTCCCAGAGGAGCCGATAGAAGGGCGTTACGGGCAAGAGCTCGACGTAGTCTTCGCGTCGTCTGCCTGCGACTTCGAAGAGCTCGTCGATGGTGTGCGGCGCCGTGATGACCGTCGGACCGGCGTCGAAGACGAAACCCGAGTCTTCGTAGACGTAGGCTCTGCCCCCAGGCTTGTCCCGTGCCTCGAAGAGCACGGTGTCGACCCCGCTTGCCTGCAGGCGAATGGCAGCGGCGAGGCCGCCGAAGCCGCTGCCGATGACCGCTGCGCGGAAAACGTCGCCCGTTTTCGCGGCCCGCCGGCGGGAAGCGCGGCGTTCCTGCGTCGCTTCGCCGTCAGCCATCGCAGTACTCCAGACGCGCAAGCTCGCGCTCGAGCTCCGCGAGAGCCGGGGCGTCCGCGAAGCGCGCGCGACACGCCGCGCGGGACGTCTCCACTTGCCGCCGGATGGCCTGCTCGGGAGCATCGGCGAGAAGCGCGCGGATCTGCTCGGCGACCGCTTCGGGGTGGAGATCGCGCCCTGCCGCCGCTTCCGCGAGGGCACGCAGCCGCACGTAGCTCACGTCGTCCAGAAATTCCGAGAGCCAGGCCCATGGCCAGGTCGGGCGCGACTCGAGCAGATCTTCGTGCCCCTTGTGACAGCGGTACTGCGACGCGATGCCCGTCCAATCGTCGAGCATTTGAAGCGCGATACCGATGTCGCGTCCGAGCTCGCCGAGCGCTCGAACCGTCTCGACGGGGGCCCCCGCCGCAATGGCGCCGAGCTCCGCGGAGAGCTCGAAGAGACTTCCCGTTTTGAGGCGGGTCGTTCCATAAACCAAATCCTTCACCTCGGACTGCCGGAGCTCCGTAACGCGAAGTGAAAGGTCGAGCGCCTGGCCGTAATGACAGCGCAAGACGGCGCGATTCATGGCCCCTTTCAGCGCGAGCAGGCGCGGCGGCTCGAACCCCGCCCGCTCGAGCAGCGAGCTCGACCAAAAGTAGAGCCAATTGCCGGCGTTCAGGGCGAGCGGAAGGCCGACGCGCAGATGAAGCGCCTCCGCGCCACGGCGGCGGACGGAGCCGTCTTCGATGTCGTCGACGATGAGCGAGCCCAAGTGAAGCGCCTCGACCGCCGCTCCGAGCTCGACGGGCGCCGAGCCGCGACCGCCGGCGAGCCGCCACGCGATCTCGGTGAGCCTGCCGCGAAATTCCTTACCCGGACGGCGCGTCGTCTCGCCCAACGGGTCGAACAAAGCCTTGTGCCAGAATCGCGAGGCGACTCGGATGTCGTCGGGCAAGATACGCCGCGGATCAGCCGCTTCTTCTTCGAGAAGGGAAGCGAGCCCCGCGCGAGGGTCGATGTCGCGAGCTGGTGATGTCATGGATTCGTTCTCGGGTGGGGGTTGATGACGCGGCTTCCCGCCGCGAGCGCGGACAAGAGACCGCGCGGGGAGAGCCCACGCGGCGGGCGGCCGCAAACGATGCGGGCCCGATCGCTGCTCGTCAGGGACAGCGCGTAGAAGCGACGCACCGTCTCCGGCGGCAAGCGGTAAAAGCGCTCGAACGCCACGTAGCGAAGCTCCGGCCGGAAGGCGCGAAAGAGCATCCGATTCAACAGCGAAGCGAACCGCTGCTGGCGCGCGGTGCGAGTCGCGAGCTCGGCGAGCCTGTCGGGAAGCTCCTGCTCACTCGCCGTGGCAACGACCGCGGCGACGCGCACCGCGAGAGGAAACGAGTACCCCGTGGTCGGGTGGAACCAACCGCCCTGGTAACCGGCACGAACGAGCCCAGCGGACTGTTTCGTCGAAACCGGCGCGCTGGCAGGCAGCGGAAGCACGCCGCGTTCGGTGCGCAGAACGCGCCGCACGGCTAGCCCGGTTTTCTCCGCGTAGCTCGTGATTCTGCCTTCGAGCGCGGCGACATCGAGCTCGGGACCGTCGGAAAAATACGTGTCTTCGACGAGCACCCGATCTCGGGCGAGAGGCAGCACGTACACGAAACGCAGCCCGTCGAGCTGCTCGACGCTGCAGTCCATCAGCATCGGCTCGGCCGGCACGGTCTCCGGCGCCGCCTCGAGCTCGAGACCGAAAAACTTCTGATAGCCGATGGCAGCGGTCTCCGCGAAGCGCTCCGGGCCGCGCGCGTCGACCACGACGCCGGCGTCGAGCTTCTCGCCCGACGCGAGCTCGACGCGGCCCGGCTCGACGCGCCGGGCAACGCGCCCCAGCATGAGCTCGAGCCTGCCGTCGCCGGCAAGGCGCGTCAGGTGCTCGTGCACCGATCCGGAGCTCACGGCGGCGTACGGCTCCTCGAGCGTGCGCGCGTAGGTCGGAAAGCGCACCCGATACTTGGGCCAGCGCCGAACCACC
Source organism: Polyangiaceae bacterium (assembly GCA_036374535.1). Taxonomy (GTDB): domain Bacteria; phylum Myxococcota_A; class Polyangia; order Polyangiales; family Polyangiaceae; genus PMG-095. The sequence continues at coordinate 921 of DASUTR010000951.1, read as the reverse complement.
AAGGGCTCGACGAATGGGACGCAAGGTTCGGGAACGTCGAGCGCGTGAAAGCACCACAGGTGATTTCCGCCGGTTCGCTCCGAGGACTCGATCAAGACGACGCGCGCCCCGGGCCGGCGCTCTGCGAGGGCCGCAGCGACGAGGGCGTTCTGGAGCCCGCCGCCGACAAGCAAATAATCGATACGCGCCATGCTTGACCAACTTCTGTCTAACCCTATTGTATTGATAATGGCGCTCGTCAAGGAGTCCAGGAAGAATGTCTAAGAACTGTCGAGACCCTTTGACGCGGCCAAAACGGGTCCTTTTCGTTGCGGAGGCGCTCACGCTCGCCCAGGTCGTCCGTCTCGCGTCGCTCGCCAGGCGGGTGGATCGCGCCCGCTACGAGGTTCACTTCGCGAGCGGGCCTTTCGACGACATTGCGTTTGCCGGGAGCGGCCTCGAGCCTCTGCCGCTCTTCACCATCGACCGGGAACGAGCCCTGAAGAGACTCGAGCGGGGGGAGCGCCTGTACGAGACGAGCGTCCTCGAACGCTACATCGAGGAGGAGCTCGCTCTGTTCGATCGGGTCGAACCCGATCTCGTGGTCGGCGACTTTCGCCTGTCGCTCGCCGTCAGCGCACGGTTGCGCGGGATCCCTTTCGCGACCCTCGTCAACGGATACATGAGCCCGTTCGCAGTACGCGATTCGTTCCCCATCCCCGACCATCCCATCGTTTCACTGCTCGGCGTCGAGCGCGCCTCGCGCTATTGGCCGAAAGCTCTTCCCATAGCGTTCGCCCATTTCGCCGCGCCCCTCGACGCCGTACGCAAGCGCCACGGCATCTCGCCGAGCGGGGGCCTCTTGCACGCGCTCGTCGACGGAGACTACACGCTCTACCCCGACGTTCCCGAGCTCTGTCCGACGCACGGAGCTCCGGCCAC
>DASUTR010000950.1:0-2415 GCA_036374535.1 Polyangiaceae bacterium | reverse complement strand
GTCGAGCGAAACGCGCCGCGTCGCGGAGGCCAAGGCGACCCAGGCGGTTCTGTCGCTGGGCGGCCACGATCGCGGTTGACGGGTTCATTGCGCGTTCAGCCCAACGTGGAACCAGCGCCGCCCGGCGTCCGCGCGGACGATGAGCAATGACGACACGCCGCTCGGACGGAACGTGTAGTCGAGCTCGGCGCGGAGCACGCGCTCACTGTCGGGACCAAGCGCCTCGACGACGCGATCGAGTCCGAAGGCGTGGGGCACGGGGACGAGAAACCAGATGGTATCGTCGGCGATCACTTCGACCGTGATCCCCGCGGAGGTGGCGTGGGTGCGCAGCGATCGAAGCGCCGCTCCCAAGCGGCTGTCGCCCGCGTGTTCGGCGACGAGGGCGGGCAAGCGCGCCGGCTCCGGGATGAATGCGGCGAGCGGATTGATCGAGGAAGGCTGGGCGACCACGGGGAACGAGAGTCGGAAGCGGGCATCGGAACCATGAGCGATGGGTGCTTCGAACGAGTAGACGTAGTGTCCGGGTGGCACGTAAAACGCTTGCGTGGTGTTCGATTGCGCGATCATGAGGCCGCTGGGCGCCTCGTGCACTTCGAAGCTCGACGGGCGAACGCTCGCACCGTTCCGCAAGCTGGCCGAGAGGAGCAATTCGCTGTCCGTTCTCGAGAGCGGTCGAACGACGGTACGAAAAGCGAGCTCCCCCGAAGGAGGCAGTACGGCGCAGTAATTCACGTCGCAACTCGAGTCGTCGCTCGTGCTGCTGCACGGGTCGCCACCACCCCCTCCTCCCGGCGGTTCGCCGGGCGGGGCGTTTTCGCCGCCGGGAACGACGGTCAGCTGATCGGTCGCCGAAGGGTTCGGAGGCTTCAGATTGCAGTTGATCGGGAACTCCGCATCGTGATCCGAGACGAAGGTATTTTCGGGCAGCCCCGGGAGCAGGCCGCTCTTTCGGCGCGTGGAGGCGATGGTGTCGAGGATCACGAACCGCCCCGGAGCGGCTCGGACGTTCACGGTGAGCTCGAGCTCCCCGCTTCCGTTTCGCGAGACGCTGCTTTCGACGCGCGCGTCCGCGCCGTCTTGTTCGACGAGGATCACCGGCGTCAAGAGTTTCTGTGTCTCCGGATCCTGCAGGTGAAAGCGCAGGCTCGCGCCCTCTTCGGGCAGGGCCAGCTGATGGATCACGTCACGAGCCGTCTGCACCTGCTCCGGACCATGGGACGAGCGTACGCTCCACTCGAGGATGTACGTTCCGTTTCTCGGGACCGCGCGATCGATGCGCGTCACCGCGGTAAAACGCTCCGTCGCGATGCCATCCGAAATGGATAGGTTCGCCGGGTACGGTTTACCCGCGAGCGTGAACGTCGCGCGCAACCGGCTCCGTGCGGCGGGCGCAGTGACGGCCGACGTGACGTTGAAGCGGTCGTCACGCTGCTCTCGGTCCACGCTGCCGCTCTCGCTGCAGCCATTGCTGACCGTGGCGGCGACCATCGTTGCTAGCAGAGGCGTCGTGCGAAACATGGGGTCCTGCCTTTCTGGCGGCGCGTGCTGCAACCCGTGTGCCTCGCCTCGGCGCGTGGATCGCCGAGTTTTCTCGCCGTCGGCTGAGTGCCGTCGAACTCGATCCCGAGTCTCGCGAGCCTCAGCGGTGGTTCAGGTGCGCCGCGCTTTTCGCGCCGGACGGCGAGAAAGCTCCCGGTACGGAAGGTGCACGAGGTCGCCGTCGCATTCGCGACGAATGCGCTCAACAAGGAGTTCCCGATGAATCACCTGATTTCGACGCCCGTGGCGTCGCTGTCCCTGTTCGTGCTCGCCATAGCTTGCGGGTCGTCGCTCGAGCCCGAGGCTCCGGAATCGACGCAAGCCGAAAGCGCGGCGCTCGGAAGCGCTTCGACGAGCTCGCATCAGAAGCTCGAGGCCGCGAGCGCCCCGGAGGAGGGCTGCACCTATGAAGTGTGCATGTCGTACTGCGTCCCCACGAACGGCTTCGATTCGTGTCACGGCACGTGCAACGAAGACTGTGAGGCGAGCTCCACCGTGGCCGAGCTCGGCACCAAGGTCATCGACGACGGAAGCGGCGCCGGGCGTGTGTACGAGGGCAAGACGTACAGCGTGGTGTTGAGCTCGCCACCGCCCTGCGACTACGACGCGTGCATCACGTATTGCGAGCCGACTCACGGCAAGCTCAGGTGTGAACGCATTTGCCGAGACTCGTGCCGGAGCGACTTGACGGTGCCGGTGTGGCCGACCCGCGCCCGAGAATGCGACCCGTACTGCGTCTGTGTCACTCCGGGCAGCGGCTGCCCTTGCTGCGGCTACACCGATGTTCCCGACGACTTCTCGGGGGGCGAGCCGGACGAGGAACCCGCCTTGTGCTGCGGGAGCTGTTCGGGCGACGGCTGCACGACCTGCGCG
>DASUTR010000949.1:0-3047 GCA_036374535.1 Polyangiaceae bacterium | reverse complement strand
ACAATCCTCGGTTTCGCGATAGACGGCGGCGAACGCGCTCGGCTGCTCGCCGGCCATGCCCGCGGCGACCGCCGTAACGTTGGTCACGCCGGCGATGCGTTGAAAGCTCCTTCCGCCGTCGGCGGAAACGACGACGCCGCGGGCGGTGTCACCGAGCACAACGACGTTGCCGTCCGCTGCGACGAGCGGCGCTTCTCCGGAGGCCACCTCTCGAGCCGGTGAGGCGAGCTCGTGGCGCTGGAAACTCGCGCCGCCGTCGTACGAAAGCCCGAGATGCCCGCCGTCACGTGTGATGATCGCCACCGGCTCGCCCGCCGGCGACATGCTGAGGGCCGTCACGGCGGCTTCGAGCATGCGGAACGTCGAGCCCATGTCGTCGCTGCGCACGAGCCGCCCCGACGTGAGGCGGCCGAGCACCGAGCTCGGTCGGGCGGGGCCGAGACCGCGGAGCTCGAGGCGTTCGGCGCTCGAACCGGACGTCTCGGCGACGCGACGCCACTCGACGAGGCGTTCCACGTCCCCGCCCGAACGCGAGCGCCTGAGAAGCCGGCCGAACGACGTGACGGAGAGCGCCGTCTGGGCGTCGGCGCCGACGAGGGCGAGGCTCGCGATGCGCGTACCGTCGAGTCCCATTCGCACGAGCGTCTCGCGACCGGCGTCTCGCCAGAAGAGATCGCTCGACCCCGCCGCGACGACGCCGCGTTCGACGGCGAGCGCGCTGCAATGCTCGCGCTCGGGCGCGAGGAACTCGACGCGCCACGGCGGCTCCGCGCCGGTGAGCTCGGCTTCGTCGGTGCTTTCGAAGCGGCCTCCGAAGCTCGCTTCGTCGAGACCGTGCTCGTCCTCGTCGAGCGCCGGCAGGTCACGCTCGTCCAGCCGAGCGTGCTCGTCGTCGATGCCCTCTTCGGCGTCGTACTCGTTCCGTTCGTCGCGCTCGAGTGTGTCCCTCAGGTGCTCGAACGCGTCACCGAAGCCGAGCTGGTCGTCGCCGTCCGGCGGCTTCGCGTCCTCTTCGCTCGGCGCGAACGCCGGTCCGAGCGAGAGCTCGTGCGGCTTGTCGGCGTCCGCGGCGTCGAGCTCCGACGGCAGATCGAAATCGAAGTTCGGATCGGTCGGGCTCTCGTCGCCGAACTCGGGCTCGGGTTCCTCTTCGACGGGCGTGATGGGGTCGGGGCCGTCGTCGATGCCCTCGGCGTCGTCGTCCGCGTCGCCGAGCGGCGGGAGCTCGTCGTCGGAAGGTGCCGATGATGGCCTCATTGGAACGGGCACGTTGGACCTGCTCAATGCCCGCTGGCGCTGCCGGGATCAAGTCGCATGGCTCGGATGCACGGCCGGCCGGCGCTCGACCGGCGAGGCGCTTGGGGGCATCCTGTGAACACTTGGAACCGAGTGTTTCATTCCCAGAAGATCGTGACGACGACACGGCAAGCGAGCTCGTCGAGCGAAAAATTCGGGTCGCCGCCGGGCTCGTCGTGCTCGTCAAGGGGATCTGCGAGGCCAGTGAGGGACTCTGCGCGATGTTCGCCGAGCACGGAGGTGATCTCGTGCTTGCCGCACCACGTTCTCGCGAGCGCGAGCTCGACGAGCTCATCCGTGACTTCAAGAATGACTTCGGCGCGACGCTCGACGATTGACGATCGCGACGCCGTGATCGCCCCGTGGTCGTCCTGTGGAGAGCGTGGTGTGGTGGTGGTCGAACGACGTAGGCGTCCGCCCCCACGGGGTAGCGCGTCACGTGCCGCGAGAGTCATCGTTCGTGACGGGCGCTCGTGACGACGCGAGAGATTGCGAAACGGAACGTGATGCCTTAGCTTGGCCGCCGAATGTCGAATCTCGAGAGCAGGGTGGACTCGTCTTCCTCCGCCGAGCGCACTCCGCTACCGCTTCCCGCGAGCGTCGACGCGCGCGTCGTCGACGCATGGTGCGAATGGCTCGTGGCTCTCGCGAGTGACGCCGAAGCCGCGCTCGCGGCGGCCATCGCCTATCGCGAGCTCAGTCCGTCGGCGCGCGATCAATGGCTCACCGTTCTCGAGCAGGACGCGCCCCGCCTCGAAGTCCCGACGATCGCTCTCTATGCGCCCCTCCTCTCCGTCGAATCCGATCCGGCGCGGCGCCAGCGCATTACTCAGTCGATCGATCCGGCGGACGCCCACGCGACACCGCGCTTTGCGGCCCGCGGGCTCGCCGGCATCGGCGGCGACGGCACGCGCGTCGCCGTGCTCGTCGTGCCCCTCTACCTCGATTTCACGCAGGTCGTCGCCTGCGGCTACCGAAAAAATGCGGGATTTTCCTGGGTTCGGCACGACCCCATCGTGCTCGGCGAACGCGCCCCCCGATCGGGCGATACAGTCGGGGGCGTATGCGTCGAGAGCACGCCGCTCAAAACCATTATCGACGATCTGTCACTCGCGATCCTCGCTCAACGTCGAGAGGGCCGGGAGATCCCGGAAGCTTTGCGGGTGTTCGCGGACATGTTCGGTCCCGTGAGCGACTCCGTACCGCCCTCCGCCTGATCGCCGGCGCGCTCGTCGCGCTCGGCTGCTCGTCGGAGCCCGAGGCTCGCGTTCCCGAGAGGTCGGGTCCGAGCGCTCAACCCATCACCTTCTTGTTCGGGACGCCGCAGGGCGAGGAGTTCGGGAGCGCGACGACGCGCGGACGCGTCACGGCGCTCCTGTTCGTCACGACGTACGACCTGCCGTCGCAAATCATGGCCAAGCGCCTCGACGTGGTCGTGCGCCGCCACCGGCCGCGAGCGAACGCCGGCGCCGTGGTGCTCGAGGAACCCGACCACGCTCCCCTTGCGGACGTCTTTCGCACCACGCTCGAGCTCGGCTACCCCGTCGCGATGACGACCGAGCTCGACGGGCGGCAGGGCGCCTTCGGCGTCATCGACGCGGTTCCGACGCTCGTCGTGCTCGACGCGCGCGGGCGCGAGATCGTCCGCCGAATCGGCAACCTCGGCGAAGACGAAATCGAGGAGGCCCTGCGGAGTGCCGAAGGGAAATAGACTCGTCGGTACGCCGACCCCGGAACACTACCGGGAGGCC
>DASUTR010000948.1:0-2845 GCA_036374535.1 Polyangiaceae bacterium | reverse complement strand
ATTGTGCCCCTTGAGCGGCACGACGCAGCCGCGCTCGACGAGGTACTCGTAGAGCTTCTTCCGCTCCGGTTCGATCGGAAGATTGTAGATGGTGGTGAGCTCTCCGGACTCCGAGTTCTTCAGCGGGTACACGAACAGGCGCGTGTTGTTCTTGAAGATCTTTCCGACGGCTTCGAGGATGCCGCCCGCGAGGCTCGCGTCGAGGTCCGAATAGTGCTTCTCGTCGAGGAGCTGGATCAGACTTCCCGCGCCGAGCACGATGCCGATCGGGAGGCGCGTATAGCGCTGGAGGTAGCCGACGAGGCGGTAATACTCGAAGTAGTCCGAGATGAGGACCGTCTTGCCCGCAGCGGCCAGCATGTCGGCGCGCGCGAGAAAGTCCCGGTAGTCGAGCTCGCCGCCCGCGAGCAGGTTCTTCATGGTGATTTCCATGAGCTCGACGATGCGCTCGCGATCGGCGCCGAGCTGCTCGCCGAACGTTTCGCGAGCACAGCGCAGCATGTCGAGATTCACGTGCGTCACCGGACGGAACGAACCGCGCTCGACGAGAACGGGCCGCTTGTAGAGCACTTCGGACGGCTGCAACACGTCGCCGTTCGGCCCGAACATTGCGGCGCCGCTCAGGCCGAGCTGCACGAGCTTGAGACTCGCGGCGCGGTTGTCGACCGTGCGAAACTCGATGCCCGAAAATTCGATCATGTCGATTTCGATGCGGTCGGTGCTGAGATTGTCGAGCAGCGACTCGATGAGCTTCACGGGCTGGTGCGCCATGAAGAACGCGCCGTAGAGCAGGTTGACTCCGACGATACCGAGCGCCTCGGCTTGCGCGGCGTTGTCGTTGTCGAGCATGCGCACGTGGACGAGGATTTGACTCGCCTCGTCCCGCGGGTGCGCCTGGAACTTCACGCCCATCCAACCGTGACACTCGTTGGTGCCGCGGAAGCTCTTGGCCGAAACGGTGTCGGCGAACGCGAAAAACGCCGTCGTCTCGCCGCGAGCATCTCTCAAACGCTCGAGGTTGAGCTGGTACTCGTAGTCGAGCATGGCCTGCAGGCGGGGCCGGCACACGTAGCGATCGGCGCGACCGTAGATCGCGTCGCTCACGGACATGTCGTACGCGGAGATGCTCTTCGCGATCGTGCCGGCGGCGGCGCCCGCTCGGAAGAACCAGCGCACCACTTCTTGTCCCGCGCCGATCTCGGCGAAGGTGCCGTAGCGGCGTGGATCGAGGTTCACGGCGAGAGCCTTCTGCCGCGTCGCGAGCGCGCTGCTCTCGGCTTCCGGAGGTACGGAAAAGCGCATCATCGGCGCGAGCGTACCACGCGCCAGCGCTACTGAACTCGGCTCAGCGGCGGTGCCGGCGCCAGGGGCCGAAAATCGCGAAGGTGCGCGCGGGCGAGCCCTGGACGTTCACGTAGAGCGTCTCGCCATCGGGCGAAAACGTGGCGCCGGCAAACTCGTCGTCACCCGCCGGGTTCTTGGCAAACGGAAACGTCCCGCCGTCATCCGTGATGCCGACGAGCCACTGGTCGTCTTCGCCGTCGGTGCACGCAACGGCGAAGCCGTGAGGCCCCGCCGTGATGTTGTCCGGACCGTCGAAGGGGGATCCGCCAGGGAAGATCACCACGAGCTCGATGGTCTGCGCGCGCGGACTGTATTTCCAGATCTGCCCGGCGTGCACCGCCGCGCTCACGTCCTCGGGATCCTCGGCGTCCGGACCGTCGCCGCGGCTCGACACGAACCAGACGTCGCCCGAAGCGTCCGTCCAAACGCCTTCGGCCTTCTGAATCGGCGTCGCGCCGAGCGCGATCACCTGCTCGCGCACCTTCGTGTCGTCCTCGCCCGGGTCGACGTTCGGAACGTCTACCCAGCGGACGGGCAGCACCGTTCCCGGCGTCTGAACGATGGAGAGGTCCGTCGTCAGGCCGGCGACCGTCATCGCCGCGAGACGGCCCCCCGCGTGCAGGCTGCCGCGCCCGCCGAGCGGTCGGCGGGGCTCGAACCGGTAGAAGCAACCGTGCGGTCCGCCCGCATCTTCGGTGAGGTAGGCGCGCCCGGCGCGGTCGAACGCCACGGCCTCGTGCTCGAAGCGGCCCATCGCACGAATGGGCTCGGGGTTTCCGCCCCGCCACGGATCGACTTCGAAGACGTAACCGTGCGGCTTCGCGAGCACACTGTCGTCCTCTTCGCACGTGAGCCACGTATCCCACGGGCTCGGACCGCCGGCGCAGTTGTTCTCGGTGCCCGCGAGGCTCACGCGGTGGTCGAGCAGCCGGCGATGATGGCCGACGAGCAACGTCGTCGTCCCGCCGGTCCCCTCCGGGTCGTAGGTCGCGCCGGGCACGTGGGGGACGGGCAGCACGCCGTCCTCGTCGACGTCATCGCGGGCGATTTCGTGATTTCTAACGAGCCATGTCCCCGCGTTCCTCGCGTCGAACGCCGCCATTCCGTCGTGACTTCCCGGCACGACGACCGAACCCATTGCGTCACCTTCGACCGAGAAAACCCGGTACGAGAAGCCGCGCGGCAGATCGAGCAGGTGATTCGGATCCGCCACGAGCTCACCGTAGCCGGCGAACGGGCGGCGGTGGCGGGCCGCGGCTGGAGAGGCGGCGAGAATGACTTGAGCGAGCGAGCCGACCGAAGCCAGCGTGAGCGTTCCGGACTGCAGGAATCTCCGACGCGTGAATGCCATGGTGGGCGGGACCCTAAACCGACCGTGTGCGCTCGCGTGTAACCGTCCTGCAAACTCGGCGCGACGCGCACGTTCACATTGTTTCGCGAATCGCGATGCTCTGCGGCATAAGGGTGCCATGTCGGAAACCCTGACCCGTATCGTGCATTC
>DASUTR010000947.1:0-20204 GCA_036374535.1 Polyangiaceae bacterium | reverse complement strand
CCGTAGTCTGGAACGGGCGCGACGATTCGTACGTTTGGATGCGAGAGGTTTCGGGCGCGAACCTCGGGACGCCGTCGAACTTCAGCTACGGCAACGATCAGGCCGTGGGTGTCTCGCCGTCCGGGCGTGTGGCGGTGGCGTGGTGTGTGACCGTGACGGCGACCGCGGACCTGTGGGTCGCGGCGTACACTCCGGGGCAGGGTTGGGGCACGCCGATGCGCGCGTATCAGGGCGTGCCGGGCGGTGCTTGTTACGATCCCCTCGTTGCCATCGCCGACAACGGTGACATGGCCGTCACGTGGTCGGACGGCCCAAGCGTCGGCCGCCCTTATGCGCGCGCGTACTCGCCGGCGAGCGGCTGGGAGACGAGCACCCTCGTCGAGCCCGGCATCATCTATGGCTCGCTCGGCCCCGGCCCCGTGTTCTCCGCTTCCGGCGCGCTCTTGCTCGTCTGGTACCGCGTCGATACCGGTGTCTCGACTTGCGAGGTGCGCTATCGCGTGCGGCTCGGCGGGGTGTGGACGCCCAATCAGACGCTCGACGAGTGCGAGTATCCGTCGGGTTACCCAACGTCGGCGAGCTATGACCGCGAAAGCTTCCGCGTCATCTACCACCGCGGCGATCCGAATCTCGCGGGACGCGAGCTCTGGGAGGCGCGCTACGTCGGGGGTCAGGGTTTCCGCGATCGCCGCAGGATCAGCGCCATCGCCGACATTCAACTCGCGCCCGCTCTCGCGCTCGACGCGAGCGGTCGCGGGCTTGTCGCGTGGAGCTACCGGCTCGGAACGCAGATGAACGATCCGCGCGAGCTCCGCGCGATGTGGCTCGAGTAGGCGCCCGGAGCGCCGGCGCTTGCGCGGCATTTTTCCGCGATGTGGCGCGGCTGCACCTTCTCGGGTGACGCGTCGTTCCGTTGGACCCACAAAAAACGGCTCACCCGCTTGGCACACGACGTGCACTCCCTCGGCCGCCATGAAAATCGCACACTCATTTTTCGCGCTAGCGCTTCTGGGTCTTGCTTGCGGCGGTAGCAAGGAGCCCGCCGAGGGCCCCGCCGAGAATGCGGGTGAAAAGGCCGACGAGGCGGGCGAAAAGGTCGAAGACAAGGCCGAAGAAGCCGGCGACAAGATCGAGAACGCCGCCGACAAGGCCGAGGACAAGGTCGACGAGAAGACGGACTGACGCGGATCTCGGCCTAAGCTCGAGGGCTTGCCGCTCCGCATCGCCTACTTCGGGTTGCCCCTCGCTGCTTGTCTGCTCCACGCGGACGGCCACGACGTTCGGGTAGCGGTGCTGCCTCCGGTGTTCGGTCCAGGACGCCGGAGGCTCGGGCGGAGCATCGGTGGCGAGCGTATCCTCCGCGCGACGGTGCTCGGCGACGCGCTCGATCGCTCCGTGGAAGCGGCGATCGCGCGCGAGAAGCCCGAGCTCCTCGTGAGTTGGTTCTGGACGCGGCGCATTCCGGCGCGCGTGCTCGAACGCGTGCCGCTCGGCGGTATTGGCGCGCATCCGTCCCTTTTGCCGCGTCACCGCGGACCGGATCCGTACTTCTGGGCGATCGACGCCGGCGACGCGACGACGGGCGTGACCATTCATCGCCTGACCGAGCGTTACGACGACGGCGCCATCCTCGACTCGAGCGCCCTTTCGATCGGCTCGATGAACGCGTGGCAGCTCGCGCGCGCGCTCGACCGCCCGTCGCTCGCGCTCCTTCGGAAGACGGTGCGCGCGTTCTCGGAGGGTGAACGGCCCGCCGGTAAGGCTCAAGACGAGACGCTCGCGACGGCGGCTCCCGAACCCGGGGACGACGACCTCCGGGTCGATTTCGGGTGGCCGACCGAGCGAGCGCTCCGGCGAATCCGCGCGCTCGCGCCGCTTCCCGGCCTCGCGCTCGATATCGAAGGGCTCGAGCTCGTCGTCACGCGCGCGCGGCGAGCCGACGATTTTCCCTTGGCGCTCGAGCCGGGGGAAGCGGCGGTGGTAGGAGATCCTGCGCACGTGGTGCTTCGGACGGGCGACGGGGCGTTTGCCGTCGAGCGTGCGGTCCTCGAGCTCGAAAGCGGGGAAACCGCGCTCTCCGAGGCGGAAACGGGCGCCGTCGTGCGACGCTACTTGACCGAGCGTCGCGCTCGGGAGCTGGTGTAGACTGCTTCGACCCTATCGGAGGGACTCATCGATGGATCTCGTGACAATGGCACGCACGGCGCGCGAAGGGTTCGCGCGCGGGCTCGGGGCGCTGCAGACCCAGGGCGTTCCTCCACCGCTCGCAGCGGCGGCGGAACCGATCGCTCAGGCGATGAGCGCTCTGCATCGCATCGAGAGCTCGGGTGGCACCGACCTCGTCCAGGCCGGACCGACGGCGCTCGTGGCGGCACGCCAGGCGCTCTCGCAGCTCCAGTCGATGCCGACTCAGCACCCCGCCGTGCTCCAGGCCATCGAGGCCATCGCGGGCTCGCTCGGGCTCGTTCATCAAATCGCGCAGCAAGCGGGTCAAGGCTCGCTCGCTCCGGTGCCGCCGACGAAGCCGTCGGGTTCGTACCCGGGCGCGCAGGAAGCGCCGCCGCAGGTCGCCGTCGTGCAGCCGGGTTGGGGCGCTCAGGGCGCGAACGCCGTCGCGCAGACGCAGCTTGCCGGTTCTCAGCAGGCTTGGGGCGGCCAGGCTGCTCAACCAGCAGCGCCGCAGGCGTATCAGCCGCCGCCGCAGCAGCAGGCGGCGCCGCAGGCCGCGCCCCCGGGAGCGACGCCCGGCAACGTGCTCCGGGTCGACGCGGACCTCGGCGCGCACAGCACCACGAATTTCTACAAGGGCCTGAGCGGTAACGACGTGGTCGATTCGGGGGGCATCTTCGTCGCCACCTACAACATTCCGGACATCGGTACCCCCCTCTCCGTGAAGGTGTCGCTGCCCGGCGGTTACGAATTCGAGGCGCTCGCCATCGTGCGCTGGACGCGCGACTCACCGCTCTCGGGGGCGGACGGCTCGCCGGGGTTCGGCGCGCAGTTCACGCAGATTTCTCCGGAAGCGCGCCAGCTCGTGTACCGCTACGTTCGCAATCGCGAACCGCTGTTCCACGACGACTTGTGATCCCGCGCGAGCTCGCCCGTCGAGCGCTCGCGGTGCTGGCGCTCGGGGCATGCCTGCTCGCGTCGCGCCCGGCGCGCGCCGGCGATCCGTACGTTCACTGGTACACGCTGAAATCGGCGCACTTTCGCCTGCATTTCCACGCAGGGCTCGAACGCGTCGCGCAGAGGGCGGCGAACGTGGCCGAGGACGTATACGAGCGCGTCGTTCCGGAGCTCGGGTGGGAGCCGGACGAAGTCATCGAGCTCGTGCTCACCGACGACGCGAACGACGCGAACGGTTTCGCGAGCACGCTGCCGTATTCGCACATCACGCTCTTCGTCACCGCGCCGAGCGACATGTCGGGTCTCGGCGACTACGACGATTGGCTCACCGAGCTCATCACGCACGAGTTTACGCACATCGTGCACACGGCGAACGTCTCGGGCGCTCCGGACGTCGTCAATTGGGTGTTCGGCCCGACGCTCCATCCGAACCAGGCGCAGCCGCACTGGATCATCGAGGGGCTCGCGGTCGCGATGGAAACGGAGCACACGACCGGCGGGCGCCTGCGCTCGAGCCAGTTCGACATGCTGCTTCGCGCGGACGTGCTCGCGGGCAATCTCGCGCGGCTCGATCAGATCAGCAACGTGCCGTACCGCTGGCCCGGCGCGAACGTCTGGTACCTCTACGGAGCCCACTTCGTCGCCTGGATCGCGAGCATCTACGGGCCGGACATCTACGCGGCGGTCGCCACCGACTACGGCGCTTCCCTGATTCCGTTCGGCGTGAACCGCGCGATTCGCCGCGCCACGGGTCGCACGTACGAGGAGCTCTACGCGGGATTCGTCGCCGACCTCGAGCGTCAGGTGCGAGCCGAAGCCGCGGCCGTCGAGCGCGCGGGGCGGCGCGAAGGGCGGAGGCTCACCTTCGCCGGCCACGGTGCGTTCGGGCCGCGCTTTCGCCCGCCCGCCTGCGGCGACCGCACGCTCGCGTACCATCGCGACGGCGCCGACGACCCGGTGGGTGTCTACGAAATTCTGCTCGACGGAGCGGCGGCGGACGCGCGCGCCGAGCACGTCGCCTTCGCGTTCGGGCGCACCGTCGCCTACCAGCCGGATTGCTCGATGATCTTCGACAACGTCGAGCCGAGCCGCCGGGGCTACTCGTTCACGGAGCTCGTGCGCCAGCCCGCCGGCACGCGCTCTCCGCGCGGCGGCGAGAAGACACGCGAGCGGCTCACCTTCGGCCGCCGGGCGCGTGAGCCGGACGTGAGCACCGACGGTCGCCGGATCGCGTACGTTACCGATCGCGGGGGCACCTCGACGTTGCGCATCGCCGAGCTCACGCCTTCGAACAAGCTCGTGAACGAGCGCCGTCTGGCGCCGAGCGCGTATTTCGAGCAGGTCTTCACGCCGCGCTTCTCGCCCGACGGGAGCAAGGTGGCGTACGGCGTCTGGACGGAGGGCGGGTATCGCGATCTGCGCATCGTCGACGTGCGGAACGGCGAGGTCGTCGAGCTCTGGCGCGACCGCGCCATCGACCAGCAGCCGGCCTGGTCGCCCGACGGCGAGACCCTGTACTTCAGCTCCGATCGCGCGGGCTTCCCCAACGTCTTCGCCTACGAGCTCTCGACGCGAGCCGTCTACCAGGTGACGAACGTGCTCACGGGCGCGTACATGCCCGAGCCGTCCCCCGACGGCCGCTCGCTCGTGTACGTCGGCTACACGACGGACGGCTACGATCTCTTCGAGCTCCCGCTCGAGCGCTCGACCTTCGTGCGCGCGACGTACCCGGTGAACGCCGGCCGCGGCACGCCGCGCGGGCGTCCCTACCTCCGGACGTACCCGGTCGAACGGTTCAACCCGTGGCCCTCGCTCCGCCCGCGGAACTGGACCATCAGCTACGGTCAGGGCACGTTCGGCAACGCCTTCACCGTTTCGACGAGCGGCTCGGACGCGCTCGCGCGACATTCCTTCGCCGCGTCGCTCACCATCGAGACGGAAGAAGTGACGCCGCTCGGCTCGCTCGACTACTACTACGCGCGGCTGCCGTTCGGCTTTCGCGCCACCGCCTTCCGCTCGGCGGCTCCGCGCGACGACTACCGCATCGGCGAGACCGCGGAGACCGTGGTCGAGTACCAGACGGGCGCGACGACGGGCGTTACGTTTCCGCTGCCCGGTGACGGCGAGTTCCAGTCCATCGCGCTTTCGTACACGCTCGCGTTCATCGACCACGAGCAGCCGCTCGGCTCCGATCTCGATCCGTGGGCGCCCGTGCCGTTCGAGCCGGATCGCGGCGTGCTCGGCGACGTGCGGCTCGGCTACGAGTTTTCGAACGCGAGCGCGACGCCCATGGCTATCAGCCTCGAGCGCGGGCTGCGCGTCGGCGTCGGCGCCGATTTCGCCGATCCCGCGTGGGGCAGCGAGTACACGCTGACGGCGATGTCGGGCCAAGCCGCCGCGTACGTTCCCATGCCGTGGCTCCGCCACCACGTGCTCGCGCTCGGCTTGTCGGGCGCCATCGCGATGGGCAGCTACGTCGCCCGGAGCGGGCCGTACTACACGGGCGGCTTCGCCGACACGCGCTCGTTCGACGCGTTCACGACCGGCGTTCGCCAGGGTGCCTTCGTGCTGCGCGGCTACGAGCCGGGGCAGTTCTCGGGCACCACGTACAACCTTGCGAACGTCGAGTACCGTTTTCCCATCGCGTACGTCGACCGCGGCTTGAGCACGCTGCCCGTGTTCTTACGCGCCCTGTCCGGAGTTTTCTTTTTCGACTACGGCGGCGCCTACTACGAGATGGATCTCGACGAGCCGCTCGATGTTTTCCACGCGGGGACGGGCGCCGAGCTCTGGATCAGTTTCCTCCTCGGTTACGGCGGGTTCGTGGACGCGCGCCTCGGCGTCGCGCGAGGCTTGTCCGACGAAGCGCCGAGCGGCCTTCAGACGTACTTCGTGCTCGCGTCGGGATTCTGACGCGATTCGCGCGCGCTACTTCGCGCTCGGGGCCGTGTTCTTGCGGAGATTCGTGAGGCCCTGGCCGCCGGCGGTGCCCGCGGTCGAGGTCCCACCGTTCGCGCTCCCGCCGTTGCCCGAATCGCCGCCGTCGTCGCCGTCGTCGTCGCCGCCGCAGGCGGACATGACGAGTGCCCCGCCGAGGACGAGGCCGCCAAGGATCGAAAACCAAGCTTGCGAACGACGGGGCAATTTCATGGAGCCTCCGAGCTTCCAGCAAGGCTGCCACGCGCGCATCCGCGCGTCACGTCGACGTGGCGATCGTCCACGTTAAGCGTGGCTCATCCGGGTCGTCGGGTGGGCTGACGGCCCCGTCGTTTCGTGGAAGAACTCCGGACATGCGAGCGATGGTGATCCGCGAGTTCGGAGGTCCGGAGAAGTTCGAGCTCGCCGACGTGGCGAAACCGGCGCCCACCGCGACCGAGGTGCTCGTGCGCCTGCGCGCGGCGTCCATCAACCCCGTCGACTACAAGATTCGCCGGAGCGGCGCGTGGGCGCGCGTGCCCATGCCCGCAATTCTCGGCTACGACGCGGCCGGCGTCGTCGAAGCGGTGGGCAGCGGCGTGACGAAGCTCGCCCCCGGCGACGAGGTGTTCTACTCCGCGCGCATCTTCGGCCGGCAGGGAACCTACGCCGAGTATCACGTCGAAGACGCCGGCATCGTCGAGAAAAAGCCGGCGAACCTGAGCTTCGAGGAGGCCGCGGCGCTGCCGCTCGCCGGCATGACGGCGCACGACGCCGTGATCGGGTTTTTCCAGACGAAGCCCGGCGACACGGTGCTGATCCAGGCGGGCGCCGGAGGCGTCGGCTCGTGCGCCGTGCAGCTCGCGAAGGCCGCGGGTGCGCGGGTGCTCGCGACGGGCCGCTCCGAGAACGAGGCGCTCATCCGCTCGCTCGGGGCCGACGTCGTCATCGACTACCGTAAGGTGAAATTCGAAGACGAGGTGAATCGCCTGACGGACGGTCGCGGCGTCGACGCCGCGTACGATACCGTCGGCGGTGACATCGTGTCGCGCAGCATCGGCTGCGTGCGCCCCTACGGCAAGCTCGCGACGATCGTGCGCGTCGACGGCAGCATCAACGACATGCAGATCCGCAATCAGACGCTCTACTTCGGATTCATGGATCGCACGGGCCCGAAAATTCACGCCGTGCGCACGCTCGCCGAGCGCGGTCAGCTCCGCCCGCTCATCGACAGCACGTTTCCGCTCGAGCGCGTGGCGGCCGCCCATGAAAAAATCGAAGCCGGCGGCACGAAGGGTAAAATCGTCCTCACGATTTGACGCGGTAACGCGCGGCCCGCTCGCCCACTGAGACATTTCGGTGCCGCGTCAATGTGGCGATCGGCGGCGTTTTTGCGCTCGCTGCTGCGTGCGGGCGACTCACGCGCGATGACGCGCCAGGACGTCGTCCGGCACGCGACTTGCTCCCATACTTTCCCATGTTTGCGCTGGCCGTGCCGCCGGGTCCCGCCCCGACGACGTTTCCTGGCCCGGAACGGGCGCCGGAGATCGCGCGGCCCGCGAGCGAGCCGCGACGCGACGAGGGCACATCCGAGCAACGCAAGCGGGATCGCTGGATGCTCGCGCTCGAAGGCGTCGTGCGCGCGCCGTCGGACATCGGTTTTCAAGCCGGCATCGAGTTTCCGTATCGCCTGCGCTTCGTCGCGGGCTTCGGTTTCATGCCGGCCGAGTGGATCACGGGATTCATCGCCGACACGACCCGCGATTCGCGCGCGCGCGCCGTGCTCGATCTCCCCTCGTACCGCGGGACGATCTGGCGAACGCAGGTCGGTTATCGACCGTTCAAGAAGCTCGGGCTCTATCTCGACGCCGGCTACGCCCGCGCGACCATTCACGGCTCGTTCGATCTTCCCCCGACGCTGTTCGGTGAGGAGCTCGACGAGCAGGGCAGCTACGCCGTCGATTCGTCGCTCGACATCTGGCTGTTCGAGACGGGCTACCAGTGGCAGATCGCCAACCGGCTCCTGCTCGCCGCGGGGATTGGGGTGATGAGCACGTTCAACGCCGATACGAGCGTCTCGGCGAGCGCCGGCGCGCCGCAATCGTCCGAGTTCGTGAGCGGCGCGCGCCAGGCGAACGACGCGCTCGAACGTTACGGGACGATTCCCTTCTTCACGCTGCGCGCCGGCGTGGACCTGCTGTGAGAGCGCGCTACTTCGCGCTCTCTTGTTGCGCCGCCGCCTGGCGCTCCTGCTCCTCCGCTTGAATCGCGGCGATCACCGCGGCGGACCCCGCGCTGATGCCCGACGCGCCGGTGCTGATCGCTCCCTGCTTGCCCGGAAGCTCGCACACGCAGGCGGTGGCGCCGCCTTCGGACGCGCTCTGATCGCCGACGCCCACCATGCCGGCGAGCTCCATCCCCCAGCCCCGGCACATCGAAACGCACTCTTTCGGCCCGCCGCTGATCTTCCAGGGACTTGCGCAGCCGAGACCGACGAGCCCGAGCACACCCATGACCAGTTTCATCGACATTCCACTTCCTCCTTGAACGCGCCGCACCGCGCGTGCGGAAGAATCGTGCCCGACGCGAGGCCCTGTCAACGCGGGTCCTCGCGACGCCCGACTCGACGCTCGAATCGTTTGGCGACGAGGAGCGCGGCGCCGGGAATGGCGAGGCCGAGCACGAAGGGCGTCATCACGGCGGCCGCGCCGTCGAGAGCGAAGCGCGAGAGCAGCGCGTACGCCGCCGCGAGTCCGAGGTTCGCGCAGAGCGTGACGCCCGCGAACGTCGCGAAGCGCATGCTCGCGGCGCCGGCGGCGAGCACCGACGCTTCGGCGAGCACGGGTACGCCACGACACACGACGATGACGAGCGCGCCGTAGCGCGCCATCAGTCGTTCGGCGCGCACGAGCTCGTCGTCACCGACGAAGCGCCGTACGGCGGGCGCGCCTCCGCGCCGGCCGAGCGCGTAGCCCGCGAACGCTCCCGCCGTCATGCCGAGCCAAATCACGAGCGCGCCCGGGACGGCGCCGAGCGCGGCGACGAGCGCGGCGGACACGAAGCTCGACGGCACCGGGAGCGCGAGGTCGACGGCGAGGAGCAGCGCGCCGAGCGCGCCGGCGAGCGCGCGATTCGTCTCGGACGCGAGCAGGCGCCGGCTCGCCTCGAGAAGGGCGTCTTCCCAGATCACGAACGGCACGATGATCGCCGCGGCGAGCCCGAGCCCGAGCAGCGTCCAGCGAAGCGTACCGCTCCGGCCGATCAACGCCGGCACTCCGCGGAAACACGGGCGTCCGGCCGTATGGTAGGAAGGGGCCACGAAGCGGGACCCCGAGGCATGCTGCTCGCGATCGACATCGGCAACACGCACATCAAGTTCGGCCTCTTCGCAGAGAAGCGCCTCGAGCACAAGATCCGCCTCGTCACCGATCAGCTGCGTACGGAGGACGAGTACGGCGTGCTGCTCGAGCAGGCGCTCGCGCAACGCGGCGTCAAACCGGACGCCGTGAAGGCGGCCATCGTCGCGAGCGTCGTGCCGCAGCTCACCGACGGCGTGCTCGTGATGGTGCGCCGCCTGTTCGCGCGCGAGCCGCTCGTGCTCGGTCCGGGGCTCAAGACGGGCATGCCCGTCCTCTACGACAGCCCGCGCGAGGTCGGGCCCGACCGCATCGCGGACGCGGTCGCTGCGTTCGAGCGCGTGAAGGGCGGCGTCATCGTCGTCGATTTCGGCACCGCGACGACGTTCAACTGCGTGTCGCCGAAAGGCGAGTACTTGGGCGGCGTCATCGTGCCGGGCGTGCAAGTCGGGCTCGACGCGCTGCTCGCTCGAGCCGCGAAGCTCTCGCGCATCGAGCTCTCGGAGCCGCCGCACGTGCTCGGGCGCAACACGCCCCACGCGCTCCAGTCGGGCGCCCTCCACGGCAGCGCGGCGCTCGTGGACGGTCTCGTCGCGCGGCTCGAGGCCGAGCTCGGGTTTCCGTGCGCGGTCATCGCGACCGGTGGCCTCGCAGGGGCCATCGCGAAGCACGCGAAGAGCATTCAGAGCGTCGAAAGCGATCTCACGCTCGAGGGCCTGCGCATCTTGTACGAGCGAAACGTCAAGGGAGCGCCTTCCGCGTGAAGCGCCGCGCGTTCCTCGGCGTGCTCGCCTCAGCGGCGGCGGGCTGCCGGAACGGAACGGCCCCCACCCGCGCCGGCTCGCGCATCGTCTCGCTCTCACCGGGTATCACCGACGCGATCTTCGCGATCGGGGCGGGCTCGCTGCTCGTCGCGCGCAGCGACTACTGCGACTACCCGAGCGAAGTCGCGCGCTTGCCGCGCGTCGGCACCAGCATCACGCCGAACTACGAGGCCATCGCGCGCCTCGAGCCGACGCTCATCGTGAGCGAGGACAACGCCGCCGCGCGCCGCCGCGAGCTCGAAGCCCTGGCGCCGACGCGCTTGATTCGCTGGCTCAGCCTCGACGAAGTCGTGCGCGGAATTCGCGAGCTCGGCCGCGTCACCGAACGGCAGCCGAGCGCGAACGCCCTCGCCGAGCGCCTCGCCGGGCGCCTCGGCGTCGCCGCGCCCGCCGCCCCGAGCGTGCTGCTCGTCATCGGCAGCGACACGGGCCGCCTCGACGACATCTGGTTCATCCGCAGAAACTCGCTCCAGGGCGCCGCGCTCCATGCCGCCGGCGCGAAGAACGCGGTGGACGAGGACGTCGCCGGGCAGCCGCGGCTTTCGGCCGAGCGGCTCGTCGCGCTCGATCCGGAAGGCATCGTCGTGCTCACCGTGCGGCCGAGCGCCGGCGACGCCGATCTCGAGCCGTATCGAAAGCTCGCGACGCTGCGGGCGGTGCGCGACCATCGCCTCGCGGTCGTCTCGGCGCCGGAAGCCTACGTGAACGGCCCTCGCGTGCTCGCGCTCGTCGAGCGGCTCGAACCCGTGGTGCGGCGCTGGAAGGCGGCGCCGTGAGCGACGGAGCCCTGCTCGAGCTCCGGAACGCCGGAGTGCGGGTCGGAGATCGGGCGCTCCTCGGCGGCGTGACGCTCTCGGTCGCGCCCGGCGAGTTCGTCGCGCTCGTCGGTCCGAATGGCGCCGGCAAGACGACGCTCCTCCGCGCCGCGCTCGGGCTCGTTCGGCTCGAAGCCGGAGAGGTGATGGTAGGCGGCCGGCGCATCGACGCCGTTCCGCCGAGAAAGCGCGCAAGCCTGCTCGGCTGGCTCCCGCAACAGGCGCTCGCGAGCGAGCCGTTGAGCGCGCTCGAGACCGTCGTCGCCGCCCGCTACCGCTTCGACGAAACGCGCGTGACGGCGCGCGAGCAAGCGCTCCGCGCGCTCGGACGGCTCGGCGCGCTCGAGCTCGCCGAGCGTCCCGTCACGCGGCTTTCGGGCGGCGAGCAGCAGCGCGTCGCGCTCGCCGCGCTCGTGGCGCAGGAAGCGCGCGTCTTGCTCGTCGACGAGCCCGCGAACCACCTCGATCCCGCGCAGCAAGCCGAGACGTACGCGCTGCTCGCGGCGCTCGTGCGCGAAGGAATGGGCGTCCTGTGCGTGACGCACGACGTGAATCTGCTCGCGTACGCCGCCGTCGCGCCGAGCCCCGTGCGCGTCGTCGGGCTCGCGAGCGGCGGCATCGCGTTCGAGACGCGTTACGACGCTCCCGAGCTCCCCGAACGCCTCGCGGCGCTGTTCGGCGTTCCCATGCACG
The DNA here is from genome assembly GCA_036374535.1 of Polyangiaceae bacterium. GTDB lineage: Bacteria > Myxococcota_A > Polyangia > Polyangiales > Polyangiaceae > PMG-095. The sequence goes on along the minus strand of DASUTR010000947.1, from coordinate 8,474 downwards.
CCGTGATGCTCGGCGCGCGTCGCATCGTCGTGCCGGTGCCGCGCACGACGGCGGGAGACGCGCCGTGACCGCTCCCATTCCGACGCGCGCGCCCCCGGCGGCGCCTACCGCGCGCGTCGCGATGCTCGTCCTCGGCTCGCTCGCCGCGCTCGCGCTCGCGACGCTCGTCGGACCGAGTCTCGGCGGCTCGCGGGGCGACTTCGTGCTCGTCGAGCTCCGCATCCCGAGAACGCTCGTCGGCGCGCTCGTCGGCGGTACGCTCGCGCTCGCCGGCGCGTGCTTCCAGACGCTCTTCGCGAATCCGCTCGCGACGCCGAGCACCGTCGGAACGACGGCGGGTGCGACGCTCGGCGCCCTCACGGCGCTCGCGCTCGATCTTCCGGGGAGCGGCTCGTTCAGCGCGACGTTCGTGGCGGCCTTCGCGGGCGCGGCGCTCGCGAGCGCGGCCGTCGCCGTCATCGCAGCGAGCGGCCGCGCCCACATGACGGATGTCTTGCTCGGCGGCATCGCCATCACGCTCGCCGCCGGAGCGCTCGCGACCGGCGTGCAATACGTGTCCGACAGCCGCGCGCTCATCGCCGCGGCGCGCTGGTCGCTCGGGCATCTCCAGCAAGTCGGCTACACGGGCGTGCTCGTGCTCCTGCCCGTCGTGCTGCCCGTCTGGGCCGTCCTGCTCGCGCTGTCGCGCGCGCTCCAGACCTTCGCGTTCGGCGAGGAGCTCGCGCACGCGCGCGGCGTCCACGTGCCGCGCCTGCGACTCGTCGTGCTCGGCGTGGGGTCGCTCGCGGTCGCCGCGTGCGTCGCCTGGTGCGGGCCCATCGCGTTCGTCGGGCTCATCGTGCCGCATCTCGTGCGGCTCGTCGTGGGCCCGGCGCTCGTGCGCCTCCTTCCGCTCTCGCTCGTGACGGGCGCCGCGTTCCTCGTCGTCTGCGACACGCTCGCGCGGAGCGTCGTGCCGGGGCGCGAGCTGCCCGTCGGCGTCGTCACCGCGGCGCTCGGAGCGCCGACGCTCGTCGTGCTCTTGCTCAGGGCAAGGCGCGCCTAGTCGAGCACGTCGAACGCGGCCGTTTTCAGCGCAGGGCGCGGCGTGTACTCTGTTCTTGCCGCATGCTGAACGGCCTACGCTTTTTCGCGCGCTCGGTTTGGTACGACATCCGCAAGGGGTTACTCGCGCGGCCGCTCGCGATCATGGCCTGCTACGGCGCGTTCGCGGGTTTGGCCGTGTACACCGAGCGCACGGTTCCCGCGATCACGGCGTTCGTGCAGCAGCGCTCCTGGCTCGCGTCGCTCGACGCCGGCGCGGCGCAGCTCATTCTCGCGACCATCGCCGGCTCGATGATGACGACCGTTTCCGTCGTCTTCTCGGTGATGATCATGGCGCTGTCGCTCGCGTCCATCCAGTTTTCGCCGCGCATTCTCCGTAACTTCATGGCCGACGGGCCGACGCAGAACACGCTCGGGGTGTTCGTCGGAACGTTTCTCTACTGCTTGCTCGTGCTCGGCACCGTGCACGGCGGCGCCCGGGGTTTCGTTCCGGCGGCGAGCGTCGCGGGCGGCATGGTGCTCGCGGCCGGCGCGCTCGTCTGGCTGATCTTCTTCATCCATCACATCGCCGAGGGCATCAACGCGAACCACATCGTCGAGCGCATCGGCGACGAGACGATCGAGATCATCGACGAAGAGTTTCCGATCGCCGTCGGCCGCGCCGACTCCCACCCGGAAGACACGGGTCCGCCGCCGCCGCCGCCGCTGGAAGCCGCGGCCGTCGAAGCGACCGCTTCGGGCTACGTGCAGCTCATCAATCGCGAGCGCCTCGTCGAGCTCGCGACCCGGCACGGCGTCGTCATCTACCAACAACACGGCATCGGTGAGTTCGCCGTCGAGGGAAACCCGCTCGTTTCGATCGTCCCGCCCGACCGGCTCACCGACGAGCTCCGCCGCGCGTGCCTCGAGTGCTTCGATCTCGGCGCGTTCCGGACCATGCAACAGGACGTGCATTACGGCATTCGCCAGATCGTCGACGTGGGCCTCAAGGCAACGTCGGCCGCGGTCAACGACCCGACGACGGCGAACACCTGCATCGACCAGCTCGGTCGCGTGCTCTGTCACCTCGCGCGGCGCCGGATTCTACCGCTCGAAATGCGCGACCCGGCGAGCGGAGAGCTACGCATGGTCCGGCGCGCCGTCACGTTCCAGGGCTCGGTCGACCTCGCGTTCAATCAGCTTCGCCAATACGGACGCAACGACATGGCCGTCTGCTTGCGCATGGTCCGCGCCCTCACCGAGATCGCGCTCGTGACCGACCATCCGCCACATCAAGAGCGCACGCTCCATCACGCGCGTCTCATCGAGAGCGCCGTCGGCCCTCAGTTTCCGCCCGAGGATCGCCAGGAGCTCGCGAACCGCCTCCGCACGCTCGAAGCCATCGTCGCGGCACACCGGCCGAAGCCGCGCGCGATCGCGTCCGCGGACGCGTGAACTACCAGGGCGTCGGTTTGTAGTCCTTGAGAAACTGCCCCCAGACGTGGCGGCCCGTGTTGATACCGTCGAAAATGGGATCGACGATGCGGGCGGCGCCGTCGACGATGTCGAGCGGGGGATGAAAGCCGTGCTCTTCGGTCTTCTTCCGAGCGATGGCGAGCGGGTCTTCGTCCGTCACCCAGCCGGTGTCGACGCTGTTCATGAAGATACCGTCTCGCGCGTAGTCCGCGGCGGACGTGCGCGTCATCATGTTGAGCGCCGCCTTGGCCATGTTCGTGTGCGGGTGCTTGTCGGTCTTGTAGGTCCGATAAAACTGCCCCTCCATCGCGGAAACGTTGACGATGTGTTTGTCGAACGTTCGGTGCCGCAGCATCAACGCCTTCAGCCGGGCGTTCAAGATGAACGGCGCGATCGCGTTCACGAGCTGCACCTCGAGGAGCTCGGTCGTGCCGACTTCGGCGAGCGGCAGGCGCCAGCTGTTGAGCTCGCGCCGATCGATCTGCTGCAGATCGGCGTCGAGCGCGCCTCGTGGAAAGAGCTCGGTCCCCGCTTCCCGATCGGCTGCCGTGAGCACGACCTGCGATAGCGCTGCCGAGGCGGTGATGCCGACGGCAGGAACTCCCCGCGTCGTCCCGTCGCCGAGCTCGCGCCCGGCGTTCCCGCGCACGGTTTCGTAATCCCGCACGAGCGACGCCGCGGCTTCCGGCAAGCGGGCGAGCGGTCCGAGCTCTCCGTCCATCAAATGCTGGTAAAACCCGGGCGGCCGCCGCACCGTCTGACACGCGTTGTGCAGCATGAAATCGAGCCGCGGCTCCGTGCGCTCGAGCATCTCGGCGAACGCTTCCACGCTCGGGGTGTGTCGCAGATCGAGCCCGTAGATCGTCAGGCGCTCGCGAAAGCTCTCGAAATCGCGCTCGTTCGCGTAGCGGAGCGCCGCGTCGCGTGGAAACCGCGTCGTCACGATCACGCGCGCTCCCGCGCGCAAGAGCAAGATCGCCGCCTGATACCCGATCTTCACGCGCGCCCCGCTGATGAGCGCCGTGCGGCCGCGTAGGTCCGCCGTTTGCGAACGCTTCGCGTAGTTGAAGTCGCCGCACGCGTCGCACATGTGATCGTAGAACGCGTGCATGCGCGTGCAGCGCTGCTTGCAGACGTAACAAGAGCGCGGCACGTTGAGCGGAGGCAGCTCGGGGGCGCCGCCGGCGCGGTCCTCTTCCTCGATGCCCGCCGTACCCGCGCCGAGCTCGAAAGCACCGCCCCCCGCAAGCGCGCGATCCGGTCGCGGCGGCGTCACGAACACCGGTTCGAGCCGCTTCTTGCGAATCCCCGCCTGCGCAAGCACCGCGCGATCCGCTTCCCGCACCTCGCGCTTTCCCTTACGCCGCACCTCGCGCGACAAAACACGCTGGTCGTCGCGCTCGGGACGAGAGACCCGCCCGGCGGCCGTCAAAAGCCGCGTGCGAAGCTCGAGGTCGAGGTACGCGAGCTCCGCGCGGTCGGAGGCGATCGTCTCGAGCACGCGAAGGCACTCGGCGAGGGCTTCGGGAGGGAGGCGGGGCGTGGGCACGGCGGGACACTAGCGGATGGCGCAAGCTGCGCCAGCGTCCGACTTTGAACGCTGAGCAATGCGCCAGGGAATTCTTTTCCGGCCGGTGCGTAGGAGTATGCTGAGGTTCGGGCGGACGCTCGGTGGAGGAACATGCAACGTGTTGGAACGAAATTCTTGTTCGTGGCCTTGAGCGCCCTGACGAGCGCGTGCGGCGACGGGGAGTCATCTGCGGCGCGGGACACGTGCCCCGAAAGCGGCGCGCGCCCCGCGGGCGACGGTGAACGAATCACGTCGCTCGCGACCGGACTCCCGGGCTCCTGCGCCGCGGCTGACGACGGCAGCCTCTTCTGTTGGGGCGACGGGCACGATACGCCGGAGCCGGTGGCGGGCGTCGACTCCGTTACGAAGGTCGTCGTCGAAGCGTCGTCGTATGCCTGTGCGATTCGACTCGGTGGCAGCGTCGTGTGCTGGACGACGACCTTCGGCTCGGAGCCGGAAAGCGTTCCCGGTCTCTGCAACGTCACGGCGCTAACGCTCGGCGCTCAATCGCGCTGCGCGGTGGTCGAAGACGGAACCGTGAAGTGCTGGGGCGGCCTGAACGAGCTCGTCTTCGGCAAGTCGTCGTCCACGCGGGCGACGGAACTTCCCGGTGTCAGCAATGCGACGGACGTCGCGGCTGGACCCATGGGTTACACGTGCGTGCTCAGCGCGGACGGCACCGTTAGTTGCTGGGGCGGTGGTCCGCGCACCGCCGATCGGCCTGGGCCCGAACTAGCGCCCGTTCCCGAACTCGCGGGCGTCGTCGCGCTCACCGCCGCGAACCACGGCGACTCCGAAATGTGCGCCGTCCTCGAGGACGGAACCGTCTCGTGCTGGACGCGCTCCCGCGCTCCTTCGCCCCTCGCGGACGTCGAAGACGTGACGGAGCTCGCCGTCGGCTCGAGCCACGCCTGCGCCGTCCTCCGCGACGGCTCCGCGCGCTGCTGGGGTAGCAACATGACCGGCCAGCTCGGCAACGGCACCAACGAAGACAGCGAAGCTCCGGTGCCCGTCGAAGGACTGGCCGGTGTCGTCGACATCGACGTGTTCAGCGTCGACAGCACCGTGGGTCGAAGCTGCGCCCTGCTCGACGACGGCAGCGTCCATTGCTGGGGCTCGAACAGTCGGGGCTCCCTCGGCACCGGCGACTCCACCGACACGAACACCCCGGTCGAAGTGCCCTTTCCCTGAATCCGGGGCGAGTCACTGCGGCTTCGTTCCGATCGCGAGCACCATCTCGCAGGGACCCTCGAAGCCGTCCTTGCCTTCGAACTTCTGCAGCGCTTCGGCCACTTCGTCCCAGGCCGCCGCGCGTCCCGCAGTGTCGAGCCCGGAAAGCATTTGGTGCAGCGCACCGAACGACTCGCGCTCGAACGCCAGGCAGTCGCCGGCGCTCGGTAGCCGCAGCGGTGCCTTCACGCGCTCGAAGCGAACGTCCCCGAAGCCGGCCGCCTCGTACAGTCGGGTCACGGCGTCGCGCGAGCTCAAGCTGAACGGACCCGGTTGACCGGGAAGCGGCGGCCCGAGCGCGGCGCGGCGGCGGATGATCGACACCGGGACCGAGAAGAACCCGTTGTCCTCGGCTGGCCCGTAAACGATGGCTGCCACGCGACCTCCGGGAACCAGGCAGCGGTGCATGCCCTTCAACGCTTTGAGCTGGTCCGGAAAATAGATGAGCCCCACGCGCGAGACGACCACGTCGAACGTTTGTCCCTCGAGCTCCAGGTTCTCGCCGTCCATGACTCGAGTCGAAACTTGCGTCATGCCCCGAGCCTTCGCCTCGGCCGCCGCATACGCGAGAATTGCGGGCGAAATATCGGTCGCCACGACGCGCCCCGCGGCGCCGACGCGTGCCGCGATGTCGAGCGTTTGATCGCCGGCGCCCGCGGCAACGTCGAGCACTCGGCTGCCCGGCGCGACCTTCGCGAGGTCGAGCAGGCGCTCCGTGGCCGGTCCGAGCCAGGCGCGAATCGTCGGTCCCCAGCGATGCCACGCCTCGGCGGCCTCTTCCCACTGGGTATACGTGGTGCGCTTGTACTTTTCCGGATCGAACGCGTTCGTGACGGCCTGCATCATCGGCTCCTTTTCTCGGGCGGCGCTTGCCGCCACGCCCGTCACCCTACGGATTTCCTCGGTCGCCGGGCGTTCGCGTTTCTCAACGCGAGTTGAGCGGGATTCAACGCTTGGCAGTGCGCGTCTTCGGACGCCGCTTGGACGGCACTTTCGGCATTTCCCCCGACCACCGCGTGCGTTCGGGACGAGTTCCGGTTCCGAGCTTCGCCGTCACGCGCGCGATGAGCTCGCGCAACCAGCGGTGCGCGGGGTCGGCGTCGTAGCGCTCGTGCCAGTACGCTTCTTCGGGATAGGTGGGGAGCGCGATCGGCGGTTCGAAGACTTCGAGCGGCACGAGCTTCGCGAAATAGTCGACGAGCATGGCCGGAGCCGTGAGCACCAGATCCGTGCGAGCAACGACGAGCGGCGCAGTCATGAAATACCGCACCCGGACCGCGACTCGGCGCTCGCGCCCCTTCTTCGCGAGCGCCTCGTCGATCCACGTCGGCCGGTCGTCGTCGCCGAGCGCGATCACGAGGTGCGGGAGGCGCGTGTACGCCTCGAGCGTCAGCGCCTCGCGCACTTCGGGGTGTTCTTTGCGCACGGCGCACGCGAACGTTTCGGTGCAGAGCTCCGCGCGACGGATGCCCGGCGCGTCCTCGACGACCGCGCCGAGCGCGAGATCGAACTCCCCGTTTTCGAGAAACCAGGCGTTGCCCCGGCGCGCCGACGGCACAATCGAAAGCTCGATGCCCGGAGCCTCCGCGCGCAGCACCTCGAGGATCGGCGGCAGAATCAGCGTCGCGAAAAAATCCGGCGCCGCGATCACGAAACGTCGCGCGGCGCTCGCTGGATCGAACCGCTGCGCGCCCTCGAGCAGCTGCGTCACGCCTCCGAGCACGCGGCCGAGCGGCTCGCGCAGCGACTCGGCGTAAGGCGTGAGCACCATGCGCCCGCCCGCACGAACCAGCAGCGGATCCTCGAACAACCCCCGCAGCGCAGCGAGCGAGTGGCTCAGCGCCGACTTCGTCACCCGCACCCGGCGCGCCGCATCACTCACGCTCCGCGTGGCGAGCAGCGCATCGAGCGCCACGAGCAGATTCAAATTGACGTTCGAAAGCGCGAGGCGAGCCACGGAACGAGGATGGTAGCGTAGGGCGAGGGTGGCGTTCGCGGGAGAGCCTCCGCCTGTGAGGCGTGGTCGAGGCGGGGACGGCGTGTCGGCCAAATGACCACTGCGCTCCGCCGCAAGAGTCGGTAGATGTGGGGTCGCGGCCCGTCGGAGCTCGACGGCGCAGAAAGAAGCGCTCATGTCCGTTCGCAACGCGATGATCCCGCTGGTGTTCCGCGTCGTCGCTCCCCTGGCGTTGCTCTCTTCGTGCGCGCTTGCCGAGGAGCCGCTCGACGAAGTCGTCGGTGACCAGGCACAGCCCTACAACCTCGGGTCCAGCCCCTGGCTCTGGAAAACGGGGGATTCCGGCCAATTCATGGGTTACGCGACCTCCGACTACTTCTGTACGCTCGTCAGCATCCGGGGCCCGTTCTACGGAGCGGGCGAAGAGGTGCGGATCAATCGCGCGCCGGCGATCGGAGAGCCGGGCAAGTACAAGTGGTTTCTGTCGGGTGATTCGCAACAGCCAGGGGTCATGGCGTTCGCCGCGTGCATTCGTTCCGTCCTCGGTTACACGGGCGAAACTCTGTGGTCGCAAGGGGAACCTGCCAAAGACCTCGGCCCGACGAACGATCGTGTCTGCTTCCTCTCGCGGATCCGAGGTCATTTCATGGGGGACGGCGAGCAGGTTCGGATCCGCAAGTCGGTCGGCCGCTGGCTCCTCGACGGTACCTCGCAGCAGAGCGGTGTGCGCGCCGGAGCACGCTGCGTTTACTCGTCACCCGACTTCATGAGCGCGAGCGAACACTACGTTCACAACGGTGGAAGCGGCGCGGCCTCGTTGCAGATCGGCGGGAACGGGGATGGAAATGGGGACGACGACTTCTGCGGAATCACCCGCGTGAAGGGCCAGCTCGACGTCCAGAGTGAGTTCGGCGTCTGGCCCAGCAACGGGCCGTGGTTCGTGAAAATCCGTTCCGACACCCCCGGTCCCCTGGGCGTTGGCGCACGCTGTCTCTTTCACGAATTCATCGTCCCCTAGCGGCGCCCACTCGTCCGACTCGAGCGCCTCCGCCGGCGATGTGGCTCCGTATGGCGCCCCCGATACGATTCGAACGTACGACCTTGGCTTTAGGAAAGCCCTGCTCTATCCAGCTGAGCTACGGGGGCGGCGGCCGCGGAAGGTGGCACGCGCCGCTCCGCGTCGCAAGCGTTCGTCGGCCGCGGCGCCGTTCGGGCCGA